>CAZPSR010000012.1:0-20828 GCA_964589135.1 uncultured Syntrophomonas sp. | reverse complement strand
GCACTGATAAGTGGGAAGAAAAAGATTGGGATTGGATGTTGGATCAAATTGCTCAGAGAGTTAAGGAGACAAGAGACCAGAGTTTTATTCACAAAGAGACTATAGCAGACGGTAGCGAGGTCATAGTTAACCGAACTGAAAAAATCGGGTCAATAGGCGGTTCCGGTTTGGATAATGAAGAGTGTTACCTTTTATCAAAAATGATGCGTGCCCTGGGTGTAGTATATCTGGAAACCCAGGCCCGTATCTGACACTCCGCTACGGTGGCAGGACTGTCACCCTCATTTGGACGTGGAGTTATGACCAATCATATTGTGGATTTAAAAAATACCGATTGTGCTTTAATAATGGGCAGTAATGCCGCGGAAAATCACCCCATTAGTATGAAATGGCTGTTAAGAGCCAGAGAACAACGGGGTGCTAAAATAATTCATGTTGATCCCCGTTATACCAGAACTTCTGCTAAGGCTGATATCTATGCCCCTCTAAGGTCAGGTACTGATATAGCTTTCTTAGGCGGAATGATTAAATATATTATTGATAATGAGAAATACCATAAAGAGTATGTACTTGCATATACCAATGCCTCTTACCTGGTCAAAGACGAATATGGCTTTGAAGACGGCCTATTTAGCGGGTATGATACGGAAAATCGCAAATATGATGTTAGCAGCTGGGATTACCAATATGATGAAAACGGGCTTCCGAAAAAGGATCCTACTTTGCAGAATCCCCGCTGTGTTTTCCAATTAATGAAGCAGCACTATGAGCGCTATGATATTGATACCGTATGCCAGATCACCGGTACCCCCAGGAAGAAATACCTGGAAGTCTTAGAAGCCTATTCTGCTACCGGCGCACCTAACAAAACTGGTAATATTATGTACGCCATGGGTATTACCCAACATACCGTAGGCAGCCAGAATGTACGTGCTTTCGCTATAGTACAGCTGCTTTTGGGTAACATGGGACGCCCGGGCGGCGGAGTTAATGCATTGAGAGGAGAGAACAACGTTCAGGGAGCAACTGATATGGCTTTGCTCTTCCATATCATTCCTGGTTATATTGATTCTCCCACCAATGGAGCCGACAATAAAGATTTGCTTTCTTTTATCAGGAAAGCTACCCCGGGAGCAGCCAAGCTGCAGTTTAACAGCCTGGATGAATTCCGACAATTGGTTGCGGCTGGATTCCCCAATTCCGGTTTTAAGATTAATACCTCCAAATGGATGGTCAGTCTGCTTAAAGCCTGGTGGGGTGATGCTGCCAATGCTGATAATGATTATGCTTACCACTATATGCCCAAACGGGACGCAAACAAGAACTATTCCCATATAGCTATGTTTGAGGCTATGCATAAGGGTGAAATGGACGGTCTGTTTGTTAACGGCACCAATCCAGTTGTGGGCGGTCCCAACGCCAACAAGGAACAAGAGGCTTTGGCCAAGCTCAAATGGATGGTATCCATCGATTTATGGCTTAATGAAACCGCTGATTTCTGGACCTACCCTGCTTGGCAAAGACCGGTGGAAAACGAAAATGTACCTAAACTTACCGCAGCTGATATTCAAACTGAGGTATTTTTCCTTCCTGCCGCATCGGTATATGAAAAAGAAGGAACCGCTGCTCAAACTGGGCGTTGGGTACAGTACCGCTGGCAGGGTGCTGATCCGTTGGGTGAATCCAAGGCCGACCTTTGGATCTACAATGAACTAGGCAAGAGAATCAAAGCCCTCTATGCAGGCAGCAGCAAACCAGAAGATAAGCCTATTACCGAGCTGGCCTGGAACTACGATGACGAGCATGGACATGACGATATCCTTAAAGTTGCGGCTGAACTTTGCGGCTTTAATGTAGCCGATGGACTGCCAGTAGAAGGCTTTGCCAACCTAAAAGATGACGGCAGTACCGCTTGTGGATGCTGGGTTTATTGTGGAGCCATGACTTATAAGGATGGCGAAGTAATCTACAAGCCCAAGCTTCGTGATAATAAGGACAACTCCAAAGAAGGTTTAGGCCTCTTTTCCAACTGGGCTTGGGCCTGGCCGGTTAATAGGCGCATAGTCTACAACCGTTGTTCCATATCTCCGGATGGGGTTACCCCCTGGCCTGGTGATGAAAAACGGGTTTTAATCCGTTGGGATGGAGAAGCTGGCAGCTGGGTTGGTGATGATGTATGTGACACCGGCAAAACCTCACCACCTGACAAGGCCTTGCCTTTTATCATGCGTCCGGAAGGAATGGGTTGTTTCTTTGCGGCCAAAGCTTCAATGAAGGATGGTCCTTTCCCTGAACATTACGAACCCTGGGAAAGCCCCACCGCCAATATGATGAATAAGCAAAACCTGAATCCGGCTACCAAGGTATGGGAACCGGACAAGCAGGGCACCCCGGATAAATATCCGATAATAGCTACCACCTACCGGGTAGTGGAACACTGGCAGACCGGTGCTTTAACTCGTAACCTGCCCTGGCTGGCTGAACTTATGCCGGATATGATGATCGAAATGAGCGAAGAACTGGCCCGGGAAAGGGGCATCAAGAATGGCCGCAAGGTGATCATTTCCACCACTCGCGGTGATATTGAAGCAGTGGCTTGCGTAACCAAACGTTTTAAACCCTTCAATATTCATGGACAAAAAGTCCACGAAATAGGACTCTTGTGGCACTATGGTTTCAAGGGCTTTGCTACCGGTGACCCGGCTAATCGCCTGACTCCCCATATAGGGTGCGCCAATACCATGATTCCTGAATACAAAGCATTCCTATGCGATGTAAGGAGGGCTTAGATATGGCATATTTAACTAATCTTTATGACGTCAGCAAATGTACAGCCTGTCGCGGTTGCATGGTAGCCTGTAAAGATTGGAACCAGCTTCCAGCAGTGATCGAACCATTTAAAGGCAACTATGATACCCATGGAGGGGACACCAATGGTGACACCTTTACGGTGGTCAGATTTATCGAAGGTGAAGACCCGGTAGACGGCGTGTATTGGAACTTTCTCAAATATCAGTGTATGCACTGTATGGAACCGGCTTGCATGAAGGTATGCCCACAAGGGGCTTATTCCAAAACCTCCTGGGGAGCCACCTTCCATGATCCGGAAAAATGTATAGGATGTCAGTACTGCACCTATGCCTGTCCTTTTATGATACCTAAATATCGTAAGAGAGAAGATAAAATCACCAAATGTACTCTCTGCGTTGATCGAGTAGAAGAAGGATTGACCCCGGCTTGTGCTCGCACATGTCCCACCGGTGCCTTGAAGTTTGGGGACCGGGAAGAACTATTGCACGAAGCAGAAGAAAGGGCTAAATTCCTGCGGGCTAATGGCTTCCCCCGAGCTACTATTTATGGCCGGGTGGAACTGGGCGGTTTGAATAAACTATATGTGCTTACCGACAGCCCTGATAAGTTTGGATTGCCAGTTGATCCTAAGGTGCCAGGACAAATTTCTTTCTGGCAGAACTGGGTACAACCCTACTTTGGATGGCTCATTCCATTGGCCTTGGCCGGGTCTGCGGTGAGTTTGGTTACTACTCGGGTACTGGCTAATAAAAATGGAGAACATACGGAAGGAGGTCATGAGTAATGCAATGGATTCCTGAATATAAAGATGATGTTCCACGCGTAGAAAGATTTAATTTTCTATCCCGTTTTACCCACTGGGGACATACCGTGACCTTTTTACTCTGTCTCTTTACCGGTCTGGCCTTGTTTTTGAATAATGCCGGCTGGCTAGCTGCCATATTCGGCGGCTACAACGGTGCCAACTTGGTACACCGCATTTCAGCTGTTTTTATGACCATTATAATTGCTGTATTTGTGGTTGGTAATTTCAAGGTATTAATAGCCTGGATCAAGGATATACTACGCTTTGGTATGAATGACATCAAGTTTCTCCTGGTATTCCCCTTGGAATTTCTGGGCTTCAAGGTGAAAGTGCCACCCCAGACCAAGTTTAATGGAGGAGAAAAAGGCAACTCCATAGTTACACCGACTGCCGTTATTTTCTTAGTACTCAGCGGTTATATCATGTGGTTCCCGACTATATTCCCCGCTGGTCTCGTAAGACTAGCTTATCCCATTCATGATATTGCCATGGTCTTAGCCACCATGATGGTATGTATGCATGGATACCTGGGTTCCTTCCACCCCGGCTCCGGTGAATCCTTCTGGGGAATGTGGAAAGGTACAGTTCGCGAAGAATGGGCTGAGCATCACCACAAAACCTGGTATGATGAAACATACGGAGATAAAAGCAAGGCTGAATAAGGCCTATCCATCACCGTTTATAAAGGGGGAGGAGGATACTCCCCCTTTATGGTTTATTAACTGGGAAATCCAATTAGTTAAGTCAAGTGGAAAAGAAGCGGTTTATGCTTGGCTAAAAGGCCAGGATACCGAATCAACTTCAAGGAGTGATAAGAATGAACAGAACTAGTCCGGTTGAACTTCCTGAGCAATATTTAGATTTCTATAAAAACTTGGAGACCTGGCAAACCGAACAACAGATCAAACTTCAGAATTTATTGGTCTTAAGCCCTATAAGCAATCCAAGAGCACTAATTGCTGAGCAGAAAAAGCCCTTGTTAGTTACTGAAAAATTTGTAATTGATCCCGAACAATACCGAAGTGTGTTTTCAGCTCTGCTTGATTTTATACTAAAAGCCCGGCCTGAGCTTAAGGAGGCCCTGGATTATCTAAAGCTTAAAACCCCAGCTCTGGACTTTAGCAATTATATAAAAGACTTCTTAAATGACAACCTTACCCCTTTAGCTGGTTTAGCCAAGGATTATAAAATATCCGAGGAATTGCTGGTCTTTCTATTCGACCACTCTATCCGCCCCTTTTTGCGGATATATGCCCTTCCCTATCAAGAGGAGCTGAGAGAAGACACCTTCCAAGACTGGGACTTTCCCAATTTATGCCCGGTTTGTGGAAGCAAGTCCCATTTCAGCCGCATAAGACCAGCTGATAACCGCAGATTTATGTTTTGTGACCGCTGTTTTACCGAGTGGGAAAGTAGATACCTGTTATGTGTGCATTGTGGTAATGATACTCCTGGTACCATTTTTTATCGAAGTGTGGAAAACGACGATGCCTACCGCATATATACCTGTGAAAAATGCAAAGGTTATCTGAAAACCTATGACGAACGGTCGGGGGGAGGCACTACAGACCTTTTTATTGCCAACATTGAAACCATTTACCTGGATATGCTGGCTGAGGAGCAAGGGTACACCAACCATGATTTATAAATGAGTTTGCAAAATTAGTTTTTTCGTATTATTAGTCAAGTATTTCAGCAATGTCAACCTGAGGGCATCGCTTTAAGGATCTACCGGATTTTATGTAAAAACACTCATATATAGAATCTTCCGCAATTGGGATTGCAGAACTTATCTCAGATGGATAAGGCAGTTTCTGCCGGAAAAGTACTAAAATAATAATTATAGGCCGGATCATTAGATTATCCGGCCTAGTTTATTCTCTGCCTGCTATAGCAGGATTCAGCTATGGGCACCCGATGAAGCTTAAGGATGCTCCAGCAGGTTCCTGGCTACGGCCTCCCTTTTTTCCCCCAAAGCCCTTTCCAAGGGAAGGTATTGCAGGGCTTCTGTCCAGCAGTATTCCACACATTGTGGATTTCCTCCGCACAAATCGCATTTAAAGGCTGTGCCCTTAGTATAATTAAAGTTAGCATGTCCAAAGGGGCAGGCCTGAACACATTGGCGACAGCCGATGCAAAGAAGGGAGTTAATGCTTACATCACCATTTCCCCCATTTTTGCTAATGGCCCCGCTGGGACAAACGCTGGCACAGGGTGGAAACTCACAAAAAGCACAAGTGATGGGTACATTTAAAGCCCTAGTAGGATATCTTACCACCCGTATCCGGGAAAGAGATGGTAAGCAAATACCTTCATGTACCAGAGAACACACCATTTCACAGGTAGCACAACCCACACACTTTTGGTGATCAATAAAAATTAATTTGTCCATCTTTGCCTCCTTTATGACCTGCTAGCTTGGAAGATATCTTCTACTGTCTATATACCATGCCATATTGGGAACCAATCCCCGGGTAAGCAATACTTTTCGGATCTCGGAAACCGGAGTCCCTTTTTTTATCATAGTGAAAATGGCTCCAGTTCCTTCCACCCTACCGATACCTTGGAAACCTACTACTCTATCCCCTACCATCAACACCCGAAAATAATCCTCATCATCCTCTTGCTCTATAACTTGAACTTCATAGCCTCCAAGTGACCCAAGATTCAGCCCCATAGCCACACAGCTCCGGCCCATTATTTCTTCAATAACCAGGCTGCAACTGCCTTCATATTGATCAAAATATCCCAGGCAATTGCGGGCTGCCACTTCGGCTTGCCTTTTAGCGCTGGACCAGAGAAGACTTAAACAAGGCTTAGCGGTAAAAACCTGAAAGCTTTCTACACAGTCTCCACAGGCAAATACCCCTTCTTTACTGCTTTGCATTTGGGTGTCTACCTGGATTCCTCCCAGAACACCGATGCTTAATCCTGCTGCTTGAGCTATATCAATGTTCTGCCTGACCCCCGCTGCCCAGATTACGGTATCAGCATTAATATCCTGCCCTGTGGTATGGACCAGTTCTATATGGGAGTCTCCACTAATTCCGGTAACTCGCTCCCCGAGTAATATCTCTATCCCCTCTTCTTCCAAAATTGATTTTATTATACCAGCCGGCTTTTCATCGTAAAGCAGAGGCATAATCCGGTCCTGCATTTCAATCAGGGTAACTTTACAACCCCGGTTTTTCAGGGCTGAGGCGGTTTCCACCCCAATATTGCCGGCTCCCACCACCACTACCTGCCTGGGCTCATGGGCCAGGATCTCTTCAATATCAACCGGAGTTTTGACCACAAAGTTGCCCGGCAATTTTGAACCCGGTATGGGTGGTACTACTGGCTGACTGCCGGTGGCCAGAATGAGGCGGTCATAATGGTATACCTGCTCGCCCGCCTTTATATAGCGTTCTGCCCAATTGAGCTGAGTAATGGTTAGACCAAAATGGGTTTGGATGTTTAAACAGCTATAGTCTTCTTTATCCATTAATGAAGTCTTTTTTAGGGGGATCCATCCGGCCAGTACGTCAGGGAGGGCACAGGCGGAATAGGCCGGATAGCTTTCCTTAGCCAACATGACTATCTCACAGCTGGAGTCAAGTCTTCTTAAGCTGACTGCGGCCTGATTGCCGGCAGCCCCCTTGCCAACTATCAATATTTTCATCAAGATTCCCCCCCGCTGTCTTCTTCCCCAGGGAAAGATCCCCTAATTTTCAATCCGAAAGCTGATCTTCTCTTATCCCCGGCTTCTCTTTCATCCATATAGAGCAAAGCCCTTTCCGGACAATAAGCTACACATACTGGCTCTCCCCCACACAGATCGCAATTGACTACCACTTCCCGGATGGGATCCATAATGGCAGCTGAAAAAGGGCAGGCGATCTCACAAGCCCGGCAACCTATGCATTTCTCTTCCTGGCGCATGGTATAACCGGTTACTGGATCCTTATATATCAGATTCATAACACAAAAAACTGCACAGGGCGGATTGCTACATTGCATGCATAGCACTGGTACACTGAGATTATACTCTGGCATCTGTTTTATCTTGATCCTGGATAGGGCAGGATGCCAGAGGCCTCTTTTGTAGACTGAACATACCAGTTGGCATATCCCGCACCCGGTACAGGCTTCGGCCTTAACAAAAATTCTTTTCATCCTCATCCCCATCTTTTCATTGCTCATTCAAGGGGCCTAATTGCAAGCGCTCTAAAGTATCGGCTTTTGGCCTCCCGGTTTTAGTATCCCAACCTCTAACCTGATAGTATTTTTCCAGTACCTTCTGTACTTTGTCCTCATCCAGTACCTGTCCATTTAGTGCCTCTTCATAAAAGCGCCGAGGAAATTTACTGGCTTCTGCCCTTTCCCCTTCCCGTAAATTAAAAAGCCTGATTAAATTCCAGGTTCTTTCTGCACTCTCCATCAGATCAGCCGGAGTAAACTCTATTCCGGTAAAGGCCTGGCAAGCCTGGGCAATGATAGTGGGCCCCACCTTCTCCATCACCGGCGGCCGGATACAGATACCAACTGAGTTATATAAATTGATTAAATCCTCGGCCCATTTTGCCATTTCTGGAATATCCGTAGTATCCTGTTCCAAATCTATGGCTTTGCGCTTCACTTCCTCCGGCATATCCAATTTTTCATACATAGATGGCTTAAAGCCAAATCGCTCTTTCTCATATTTTTCATCTCTTTCATTAAAACGCAGATTTTCCACGGGATTGCGGCAGCGCAGGTGATCTCCCCCTCTTATATTGGTCAGCATGCCCAAAGTCCAGGTAGACCAACGACCCCGGGGATCTATCATGGGGATTTCCATGCCTTTGATCTGAATGGCGTATCTATCTGCCTGAGGAAATCTTTCCGCTGCTCTTTTGCTTCCTTCTGCCAGTATATCTCCGATTCCTTCCCGGTTGATTATCATATGGAGCAGTTTAAAAGCCGCCTCATCATCGCCAAAATCCAGCTCAAAGCCTAGATCTTTTTTACTTATAATTCCTTGTTGATAAAGCTCAATGGCAAAACCCAGTACTCCTCCAGCACTGACCATATCTACTCCATAGCGCTGGCATAACTCACTAGCTTTAATAATAGCTTCAGTGCCCAACCCCACCGTAGCCCCAAAGGACATGACCGGGGTTATCTCCAGATCTTTTACCTTAACTCCGGCATATTTGCCTTCACTTAATTCCACCCAATGACCACAGGCTATGATACATGATTGACAAGCTACATGGCGACTGCCATATTTATCAATAATCGGTCTTCCTCCGATTTCTTTCCACCCGGGTAAAGTGCCTTTGGTAAAATTATGGGCGGAGATGGCTTTAAAATTCGAATAAGGGATACTGGCATTTAATGTTCCATATTCGGTGAAAGCCAGATAAGAAGAAGCTGATTTTATCAGCTCTTGCCCCTTTTTTACTGCATTTAACAAAGCCAGGGGGTCATGCACCTTTCTTCCTTTATCCCCTTTTACAGTAATAGCCTTTAGATTCTTGGAACCCATCACTGCTCCCAGTCCAGTACGTCCCCAGCCATCATAGCGGCCATTTTCGATGCTGGCGAAGCGCACTAAATTCTCTCCTGCCGGCCCAATTAAGGCTATTTCTGCTCCATAATGCTTTTCCTCCAGGTAATCAACACATTCCCAGCATTCCTTACCCCATAAAGAAGCAGCAGACAGAATCTGAACCTTTTCATTATCGATGGCTATATAGACAGGCTGGGGCGATTTACCCTTTATTATCAGAGCATCAAAGCCGGCAGTTTTTAATTGCAAGCCAAAAAAAGCCCCGGAATTGGAGGTGCCAAATCCTCCGGTTAAGGGAGATTTGGCTGAAGCTTCGGTACGCGATGCCGTAGGAAAGGGAGTTCCAACCAGGGTACCAGGAGCAAACACCAATACATTGTCTTTTCCTAAAGGATCTGCTCCCGCGGGTATTTGATCATACGAAATCCTGGCATTGAAACCTATGCCGCCTAAATACTGCCTGAGCAGTTGGGCTTCTAGGTCCGTAAATTTTACTGATTCATGGGACAAATCTATTTCCAGTATTTTTCCAGAGTAATCTTTCATTACCCCACAACCCCCCTCTCGTGAAAGTAACGAGACGGTTCGAGGCCACTGAAAAATGAGTCATGCTGAGCGTAAGCGAAGCATCATGCAAAGTATAAACACCAATAACTATTGTGATGAGATCCTTCGTTGCCTTCGGCTCCTCAGGATGACAAAACAGGTACTTTGTAGTGGTCTCAAACCATCAACTGATCACAGCAGTTAACTTGTACACAAATTAATTATAGATTAAGAAACCCTGTTCTGCAACAAGCCAAATTAGTGGCCTGGAAAACAGGGTAATCCAGTCTTTATAGATTCTTATTATCGTCACAAGGGTTCATTAATTATATGCGCCGAGCCAGTTGCCTGGCACGCTTTTCGGCCTGCTCCAAAACCTCTTGTTCATCAAAAGTAATCATTTTACGGTTTTCCATGACCAGCTGCCCATTGATTATGACCGTATCCACATCACCGGCCTGGGCTGAGTATACCATATTGGCCATAAGATCATGGATGGGCTTCATATGAGCCTGGTTTAGGTTTAGCATAATTAGATCGGCTTTTAGTCCGGGTTGCAATGATCCTATTTCCTTATTTAGACCCAGGGCTTTGGCTCCATTAACCGTAGCCATCTCTAAAGCTTGATAGGCCGGAAGGACGGTAGGATCCAACTTATTAACCTTATGCAAGAAGGCACAGCTGCGCATCTCCTGGAGCATATCCAGGTTGTTGTTGCTGGACGCCCCATCGGTACCCAGGCCGACGGCAAGACCCCTTTCCAGCATTTCAGGAACCGGTGCAATGCCGCTGGCCAGCTTCATATTGCTTTCCGGATTATGGGCCACTCCTATCCCCTGCTCCTGCAGTATCTTTATATCATCCGAGCTTAAATGGACACAGTGAGCCGCTATAGTATTGAGTTCAAACAATCCTACTTCCTCCATTAAAGCCACTGGAGTTTTGCCATATTGCCTTTTAATATCTTCTACTTCGCCTTGGGTCTCGGCAAGGTGGGTATGTATACCCACTTTCAGCTCTCGGGCCAGAGCTATTACCCGCTTCAGATAATCAGGGGGACAGGTATAAGGGGCATGGGGTCCCAAGCGAAAATTTATTCTATTATGGGCGGTCTGATGCCACTTTTCCACCAGGCGGCGGCTATCTTCCAAAGCACTGTCTGCCTCAGGTCCAACTCCTATCAGTCCCCGGGAGAGAACCGCTCTGATTCCTGTCTCTTGTACTGCCCGAGCCGTTTCTTCCATAAAAAAATACATATCATTAAAAGTAGTGGTGCCTGACTTAATCATTTCCAGAATGGCCAGCATACTGCCCCAATACACGTCTTCCGAATTTAGGCGAGCTTCCAGGGGCCATATCTTTTGCTCCAGCCACTCCATTAGGGGCAGATCATCAGCATATCCTCTCAACAGGTTCATGGCCGCATGAGTATGAGTGTTGATAAATCCAGGCATCAGAACTTTATGCCGGCCATCAATTACCCGGTCATATTGGCCTGGAAGAGCCTCACCCGATCCCAGTTCTTTGATCAGCTGGTCTTCTATTATCAAGTAGCCCTGATCTATAACCTGGTCCTGCCCAGTAATAGGTAATACCCAAGCATTTTTAATCAATATACGCACTCCTGAATTCCTCCCTTCACTTGTCTAAGCATGATTCCTGCGAAAAGTTATATTTCGCGGTTTTTGCTGGGTCCGTAGCTTTTAAACTTTTCCTGCAGCTGCCTAATATCATGGGCCGGTAAAGTATGAGCTCCTCCCAATCCCCGAGCATATAAGGCTATACGGGCGGTTTTCTCCACCACATAACAGATCCTCATAGCATCCTCCATGGATACTCCAGCCCCCAAGAGACCATGGTTGGCCAGGAGTACGGCTCGCCCATCTTCCCCCAAACAATCTAAGACGGCCTGGGCTAAAGCCCGGGTTCCACAGAGGGCATATTCTGCTACCAAGACCTCATGTCCCACTACTTGTGCGCTTTCTTCCAATACTACCGGGATACTTTGCCGGGCTACCGCAAAGCTGCTGGCATATATACTGTGTACATGAACAATTGCCTTAACTTTTTTCCGCTTTTGGTATATCTCCAGGTGCAGGGGAGATTCTATGGAGGGCTTATAGCTTCCTTCCAGGACTCTATAATCATTATCCAGCAATACCAGGTCTTCTATGGACATCTGCTGGTAACTAATTCCACTGGGAGTTATTAAGGTTAAGTCAGGGTCTGGGCATCGTATACTTACATTACCCCAGGTACCCATCACCATACCGGTTTGAGAAATCTCCCGGGCTGCAGCTAAAAGCTGTCGCCGTTCTTCCAAATACCTCATCTTATCCCCCCTGGGTTTTTATTTTGGCTAAATTACTTATATAAGGTGGTTCAATAATACCTTTTTCGCTTATTATGCCCTTGATCAGATGATGTGGGGTAACATCAAAGGCAGGATTGAAAACTTCCACTTCCGGAACAGTAAGATAACTGCCGCCCATCCGCCTTACTTCGTCCTGATGCCGCTCCTCAATGGGAATAAGCCTTCCATCATCAAGGCTTAAATCAATGGTAGAGCAAGGAGCTGCTACATAAAAAGGCAGCTTATGATAAGCAGCTAAAACCGCCAGAGAAAAAGTGCCTATTTTATTTGCTACATCTCCATTGGCGGTAATACGATCAGCCCCCACTATTACCAGGTCAATCTTCCCCAGTTGCATAGTATACCCGGCCATGCTATCAGTAATCAAACTGACCGGCAGGCCTTCCTGCATCAGTTCCCAAACCGTTAGGCGGGCACCTTGCAATACCGGCCTGGTTTCACAGGCCCATACCCGGTCAATCTTGCCCTGGGCCGCTGCGGAGCGGATAACCCCCAGGGCAGTACCATAGCCGCAGGTAGCCAGGGCTCCTGCGTTGCATATAGTCAAAACCCGGCCTCCGGCAGGGATTACTGCTTGGCCATAATCACCAATGGCCCGGTTAATAGCAATATCTTCAGCAAACATTTTTTCTGCCTCAGCACTAAGTACCTGGGCTAATCGATCCAGGCCTTCATGCTGATGAGCCCGATAGGTCTCTTCCATCCGTTTTAGGGCCCAAAAGAGATTTACTGCGGTAGGCCGAGTGGAGGCCAAGAGCTTACTGGTAGCCTCAAAATATTGATCAACTCCCTCTACCGGTCCCCTATAATTCTTTATCCCCAAGGCTAGACCGAAAGCAGCTGCTACTCCAATCAAGGGAGCTCCGCGGACTTTGAGCCCTATGATGGCATCTGCTATTTGTGCCGGGTTATTACACTTTTGGTATACCAGGGTATCCGGCAACTGGCTCTGATCCAGCAAGATTACCGAATCATCCTGGAAGTAGATGGTTTTTATCATTGCTTTACTCCAGCCTCTTCCAGGATTTTTACACAATCACAGCTTCTTTCCCTCTTCATATATTTAATACTCTCCAGTATCAGCTTTCTAACCCCAGTTGTGCTATCTTTCATCTCCCGCAAGACTTCCTGGTGGGTAAGTATAGTGGGAGAAATCCCTGCTGCATAGTTGGTTATAATGGAAATATTAGCATAACAAATGCCCAGCTCCCGGGCCAGGCACACTTCCGGCACACTGGTCATACCTACCAGATCTCCCCCTAATTGCTTATACATGACAATTTCGGCTGCGGTCTCAAAGCGAGGGCCTTCGGTGCATACGTAGGTACCACCGTTTTGCAGGGCAAAACCACTTTCCTGAGCGGCTTGGGCCACTGCCTGACGCAGTTGGGGACAATAGGGCACTGTCATATCACAATGGAAAACTCCTTGTTCTCCACCATCAAAAAAAGTATTGATTCTGTTTTTGGTAAAATCCAGAAATTGATCTGCCAGCACAAACATACCCGGCTTTAAATCCAGGTTCAAAGAACCCACCGCAGCCGTAGCCAGTATGCATTTAACCCCTAACTGTTTCAAACCCATAATATTAGCCCGGTAGTTAATCAGGTGGGGCGGAACACTATGTTTGGACCCATGCCGGGGGATAAAGGCTACCTCCTGACCCTGGTATTGGCCTATGGTCAAACTAACTTTTCCATAAGGTGTATCCTGAGTAATCTCTCTAATATTATCTAAGATCCTGGGGTCATAAACCCCGGTACCACCAATAATAGCTAATTCAAGCATTTCATTTTCCTCCTTAGCTGATCTTTAATTATCATAAGCTGTATTTCTTATCAACTTCCATGAACAGGGAACACCAGCGAGTATAAAAAATTTTGTCTATACCAGACGGACGGTCAAAACCCCTCCCTCAAATTTTTTGCGGTTAAAGACACTTGATCGGGATAAGCATTTTCGTGTGAAGGAATAAAGGACATGCTGCAAATCTATTCTTCAAACAAAGCCCGGGCAAAAACCTCGGGATCAAAAGCCTTCATATCGTCCAATCCTTCCCCTATACCTACATATTTCACCGGTATCTTCAATTCGCTGGCTATTGCCAGTATAATTCCACCTTTGGCGGTTCCATCCAGTTTGCTTAGGATAATGCCATTTACCCCGGTAGCTTCTTGGAAGAGCCGCGCCTGACTTATAGCATTTTGCCCGGTAGTAGCGTCTAAAACCAGCAAGACTTCCTGGGTCCCCTGGGACATCTCCTTCTCCATAATCTTTCTGATTTTGCTGATCTCTTTCATCAGATTAGTTTTATTCTGCAAGCGGCCAGCGGTATCAATTATTAAGACATCAGCTTGGCGAGCCTTAGCGGCATTCAGGGCATCAAAAACTACCGCCCCGGGATCGGCTCCTTCTTGGTGCTTGATTAATTCCACTCCCACCCGGTCAGCCCAAATCTGCAATTGGTCTATGGCAGCGGCTCTAAAGGTATCAGCTGCTGCCAACAGTACCCGCTTCTGTTCCTTTTTATAGCGATGAGCTAACTTGGCAATGGAGGTAGTCTTCCCAGCCCCATTTACCCCTACTACCATTATTACTGCCGGGGTGCCATCTGAAGATAATTCCAGCTCTGCCCCGGGGTAAGTAAGCAGCTCACGTACCTCTTCCGCTATAATATCCATAATGGCTGAAGAGTCAGAAATCTTCTGTTTTCGGGCGGTCTGCCTGATCCGCTCTACCAATTCCAGGGAGGTATTGACTCCTACATCGGCCTGGATCAATATTTCTTCCAACTCTTCCCAAAATTCCTCATCGAGTTTTTTAGATATCCGTACCAGTTCATTGATCTTGCCGCTCAGATTGTCTCTGGTCTTGCTCAAACCCTTTTTGAACTTTTCCAATAGACCCCATTTGCCTTTTTGCTTGTTTTCAGGATCTGTTGCTGAGGATTCAGGCTCAGTAGGGGAAAGAAAGTCTATTTGGCTTAATGGCAGCTCTTCCGTCCCCTTCAGCAATGGCTCGGCAGCAGTCAGCTCCTCAGAGTTCTTCTTTTCCTTTTTCTTACGCTTAAATAGTGCCATGCTTATTCTCCTTGATCTAATTTTATCCAGCCATTTCTTCCAGTTGAGTGATATTAAGGGTCAAAACCTTAGAAACCCCTTTCTCCGGCATAGTAACCCCGTAAATATTCTCCGCCCTTTCAATAGTGGACTGTCGATGGCTAATTATAATATACTGCATTTTCTCGGCCATTTTCTTGATAAAATTACCGAAACGAATAAGATTAGTGTCATCCAAAGCGGCATCAATCTCATCCAATATACAGAAAGGAGCCGGTTTTAAGCTCAAGAGGGCAAAAATAAATGCTATACAAGTTAAAGCCCTCTCTCCCCCAGATAAAAGATTCAGTGCTTGATTTTTTTTGCCCGGCAGCTTCACTTCTATTTCTATCCCGGCTTCCAAGCTCTCTTTCCCCTTTTCTATGGTCAAGCTGGCCTCTCCCCCGCCGAATATGTCCTGGAAGGTAGAGGAGAAACTTTGCTGAGCCAGCAGTACAAAATCATCAAATTGCTGGGCCATAATCTTTTCCGTTTGCTGTAATAGCTGATTTAATGAATCCTGGGCTCCCAACAAGTCCTCATACTGCTTACTAACAAATTGGTAACGCTCATTGACGGCTTCAAATTCCGCCAGAGATCCTTGATCAACCGGTCCCAGTTCTTCCAGTTGTACAGTCAGAATTTCGGTCTGCCCCCGAAAATCACGCAGCTCAGAAGGGTTAAAGGGTAGTGATTCAATAGCCGGCTCCGGCTTCTGCACTTCACTCCTCCACTTATGCCTGAAGACTGACAGTTCAGTTTCTAATCGGGCCATACTTATCTCGGTATTCCGAATGCTGCTCTCCAGCTGCATCATAGCCTGTCTCAGAGGCAAAATATCCTGACGCAGACTATTAATGGATTCTTGGCCTTCTTTCTCCTCTGTCTGCCGGCTAAGGATATTCTCCTTTATTCGGCTCAATTTTAGTTTTTCCTGTATTATTATCTCCTGGGATTCCTGAATTCTATCATTTTCCTTTTGCATAAGTCCAGATAGCCTTTCCTGCAGGTCCCTGGCCTCTATTCCGGACTTTTGATAAGAGTTTTCCACCTGCCTAAACTGCTCCATATTTTTCTCTATGTTTTCTATCTCCCTTAGTTTGGATTCTACTTGCTCTTGATATGATCTCTGCCTTTCTCCATGTACTTCATAATCCCTTTTAAGGATATCGATTTCTTCCTTGCATTCTTCCAATTCCTGGGCTTCGCTTTCGCTGAGGCCTTGCATTTTAGCTTTATTATTTTCCAGTACTTCCTGCTCTACCAAAAGCTGGCCATAGCTTAGCTCCAATCCTGCCAATTCGTCCAGGCTTTTTTGCCACTCCCGGCCTCTCAGCTGAATATCCTGGACCAACTGCTGGACCTCTTGCCGGACAACCTCAAAGCGGAACTGCTTTTCTACCAGGATTTTATGAATTGCTTCTATTTTCTGCTGGATTAATTCTAGTTTTCCCGCCATTTTTTCTCGTTGAGCTTGATTAGACTCCAGGTTTCGCTTAACCCGGGCCAGCTGCTCCTGCAGCTTTTTTCTCTCCTTTTTCCGCTGCAGAGGAGTCTCCCGGACTCTATCCTTGCTACCTCCCGTCATAGCTCCACTCACATTTATAAGCTCTCCCTCCAGGGTCACAATCTGCAAAGGATACCTAATGCTTTTAAATAGCTTTATACCCGTATTCATATCCTTAACCACTGCCACTCGCCCCATTAGGTAATTAACGGCTTGGCGGTAATCTGGCTCGTAGTCTATGAGATCTGCGGCTAGTCCCAAAACCCCATCCAGACCAGCCAGGGATCCTTTAACCTCTGAGGGCACCGGAGTACTCAAAAGGATATCCAAGGGTAAAAAAGTAACCCTTCCCCCTTTGCTCCCTTTGAGATACTCGATGGCATCCCTGGCCCTTTCACTGCTCTGGACAATAATATTTTCCAGTTTCCGGCCCAGGGCCATCTCAATGGCCGTTTCCAATCCCTCAGGCACATCAATGATCTCGCCCACCAGTCCCTTGATTCCCTTAAGCTTTCCCTGGGCTGATGCCTTTAAGACTGATTTTACCCCCCAGGAATATCCTTCTAGTTTGCTATCCATATCCTCAATTACCAGTAGCTGCTTATTCATCTTAAACTCTGCTTCATTGAGTCTGGCATTTTCATCTCTTTTGGCTCTGGCCATTTTATCGATTTCCTGCTTTTGCTCTTCCAGCTCGGCCAAATCCTTTTGCAGCTGGGGGATCTCCTGTTCAAACAGCTGTTTCTCCTGATCCAGATTTTGCAGCCTTTCTTCCTTTTGGCTTATCTTGCCTTTTAACTCACTACTTACCAAATGTAAGCGTTCCTTTTTTTCCCGCATTTTGTGCTCCCGGGCTTCGATTTCCAGCAAGTGATTGTTTATCTGGCTGGCTTCTTGCATCCGCTGGAATACCCTATCCTTCTTAAGCTCAAAAAACCCCTGGCTCTTTTCCAGCTTTTTTTCCAGTTCGCTTAGTTGCCGATTGATGTTTTCCAGGTTCAAATTTAGATCCCTAAGCTGACATTTCTGCCTTTCATAGTCTTCTGCAGGACCCCGCAAATCCTCCTGCAGCTTATCCAACATCAACTTATATTTTTTCTCTTCCTCCGCCGCAAGCCTTAATCTCTCCTGATAATTATGTATCCTTTCCTCCCTGACCCGGGCTTCATTCTGCCAATCAGCCAGGCGACGGTCCAAATTATGTTTTTCATCTTTTTCCCTACTGATAATTTCCCGATACTGGAGCAGCCGCTTTTCCTCCCCATTGATCTTCTCTTCTTTTTCTTCTAGTCGCCCTTTAAGTATCCCCATTTCCTGCTGCTTTTCCCTTAGCAGCCCTTTCTTTTTGAGCAAATCATTATTAACCTTAGATAGCTCAAAGCTTAGAATCCTCTCTTCCAGTTCCCGTTTTTCTTTCTGCAACTCTATATACTTACGGGCTTTATCAGACTTAATTTCCAGCTCATCCCGGCGTTGTTTCAATTCCACCAATATGTCCTTTAGACGGGTCAAGTCCTGCCTGGTGTTATGCAGCCGGTTTCTAACCTGCTCCCTTTGCTGGCGGTATTTGATTATGCCCGAAGCCTCTTCCAGGATAAAGCGCCGGTCCAGGGCCTGACCGTTTAATACTTGTTCCAGTTCACCCTGACTGACTATGGAATATCCCTTACGCCCCAAACCGGTGCCGGCAAACAGCCCATAGATATCTTTCATTCTTACCCGGGACTTGTTGATATAATATTCAGCTTCTCCTGATCGGAATAATTTACGGGCAATATTGATTTCATCATAATCCAGGGGCAAGCTCCCGTCCCCATTCTCTATGGACAATTCAACCCAGGCCATACCGAGAGCCCTTTTGTGGTCGGTACCATTGAATATTACATCTTCACCCTTTTGTCCGCGCAGGTGCCGTACATTACCTTCTCCCAAACACCAGCGCACGGCATCTACGATATTGCTTTTACCGCAACCGTTAGGTCCCACAATTACATTCATACCAGGCTGCAAAAGCAATTCGGTATTATCGGCAAAGGATTTAAAGCCTTTGATTTGAATTCTTTTTAAGTACACTAAAGCTTCCCCCTGTAATCCAGTCCTCTCCTAAAACTACGATACTAAGCTATTTATACAAAGAAGGATGGAAACCCTGCCTGCAAAAATCAACATATTCTTAGTATACTGCAGATATGGCCGGCTTTTCTACCAATAAAAGCCGTCATTCTACATCTTATTGAGCAATTGGACTGGCTCCTAAAAGCTGGTTGATTTAAGGCAGGTATTTAGAAAGGCAGAGCGGGACAGCTTCATAAGCGGATGAGCTGAAGAAACCGGGCCAATCCCTAGCTGATTTGGCTGGAGGCCTGGATGAACTTTGACTCCCTGGATGCTGTCCCTGCCATATAAACGCTTGAGATAGCAGAGGTTCTTTTTCTTCTGTCCCAGCATTTTGGATAAATCCCGACTGTTGCAATATATTTGTAAATCCCGAGCTCCTTGATGGGATTGCCTATAATCATGGAGCAAGGTCTGGGCTTGTTTTTGGAATACCAGCTGTTCTACCATTTCGCCAAAAGCTGGATGAAAAGGCCCAGCTACCATAACCCCCTCTTCCCTCAGCTCTTGGGAGGGATGCAAGCCCATACGGATAACCTTAATATTTTGCTGTTGAAAGTGCATGAACATCCAGGCACAGGTCTCTACCGCTTCTTCCAGCTCCAAAGGCTGATACCGGCCTCTTTGGTACATGTCAGCCAAGACAGTATCCCTTATTACCAAAGCCGGATAAATCCTGACTATATCAGGCTCCAGTTTAATAGTTTTGAAGGTAGTCTCCATATCAAACTCAAAACTATCCCCGGGCAGTCCAATCATCAGCTGTATCCCCAGCCTAAAATCATATTCTTTGATTAAATGGCAAGCATCCACCACCGCCTGGGAATTATAGCCCCGGCCGGAGGCCTGCAGAACCTGGTCGTTTAAAGACTGGACTCCCAATTCAATAGTACTAACTCCATATCGGCCCAAGCTATCTAAAACTGAATCATCAATAAAATCAGGACGGGTGGATATTCTGATCCCCTTTATGCTTCCCAGCTTTAATAAGGGCTGCAGGGCTGCCAGATATTCTTCTTGCCTGGATTGGTCCAGGGCGGTAAAACTACCGCCAAAATAGGCAACCTCAATTCCTGTGAGAGGCCCTAGGGCTGGAATAGTATTTAAGGCCGCCTGAACCATATCCGCCACTAAAGCCGGATCGGGCGGCGGCTCTGTTTGGGCAATTCTTTTTTGATTACAAAATATACAATTAAAGGGACATCCCAGATGGGGAATGAAGATGGGAATATTATAATGCTTCATCTATTAAAACCTGGTCCAAGTATTGAAGCACTTGTTCATTCTTTATAACGGCTTCAGCTGCTTTCTGTTCGGCTTCCTTCTTGCTCTTGCCGCTGCCGCTGGCCAGCAGCCTCCCCTGATAGTAAACCCCAGCGGCAAAGAGTTTGGCATGAGCTGGCCCGCTTTCATTAATGATTTGGTAATAAACATTTTGCTTGTTTTTTCCTTGAACCAGTTCCTGCAGCCGAGATTTATAGTCATTATAGTCACCCTGAGAAGCCTCCTGGATGAGATGCTCCAGATAGCCCAGAATAAATTCAGCTGCCTTCTGATAGCCCTGATCCAGATAAATAGCCCCTATCACTGATTCAACCGCATCCGCCAATATAGATTTCCTTTTGCGCCCCCCAGACATTTCTTCCCCCTTGCCCAAGAGCAAATACTGGCCCAGGTCTATGGATTTGGCCACTTCCATCAGGGATCTCTCACATACTACTCGGGCTCTGATCTTGGTTAAATCACCTTCGGCTTTATCTTGGTAATGCTTATATAGATACTCGGCTACCACAAAATTAAGCACCGCATCACCCAGAAATTCCAGTCTCTGGTTGTTTCCCACTCCGTTCTTTTCTTGGGAATAGGATGGATGGATTAAAGCCATTTGAATTAAATCAAAGCTGTTGAACTGTAGATTTAAATTTCTACAGAATTTCAGAACCAGATCTTTCTCACTGCTCATTTTTTACCTTCTGAATATAGGCGTATAGGGCTTCCACCAAAAGGCCAAAAGTAGGGAAATCCTCCAGATCTTCTTC
>CAZPSR010000011.1:0-21101 GCA_964589135.1 uncultured Syntrophomonas sp. | reverse complement strand
GTATCCACCCGTTTAACCCCTAAAATTAGATTGGAAATACCCCTAATGAGTGCAGGAATGGATACCGTAACTGAATCACGAATGGCCATAGCTGTAGCTCGTGAGGGTGGTATAGGCATAATTCATAAGAATATGTCAATAAAAGAACAGGCTGCCATGGTGGACCGAGTAAAACGTTCTGAACACGGTGTAATTACCGATCCCTTTTATCTTGCCCCAGATAATAAAGTCAAGGATGCCATGGATATTATGGAGCATTATCACATTTCGGGGGTTCCGATTACCGTTGGCAGCAAACTGGTAGGTATTATAACCAATCGGGATTTGCGCTTTGAAACGGATTTTGAGCAACCCATCAGCAATGTAATGACAAGCCAGGGGCTAGTTACCGCTCCAGTAAACACCAGCATGGATACTGCCAAAGAACTTTTGCGCAAACACAAGATAGAGAAATTGCCTTTGGTTGATGATGATTTTAATCTAATGGGACTTATTACTATAAAGGATATTGAAAAGACTTATAAATATCCTCATGCTGCCAAAGATAGCCGAGGACGACTTTTGGCCGGAGCCGCAGTTGGAGTAGCCCGGGATACCTTGGATCGAGTAGAGGCCCTGAAAAATGCCGGAGCAGATATAGTAGTAGTTGATACTGCTCATGGTCATTCCGTATTTGTTATTAATATGGTAAAAGAAATTAAGACTGCTTTCCCCGATCTGGCAATAATTGCCGGTAATGTTGCTACTGCAGAGGCCACCGAAGAGCTGATCAAAGCCGGAGCAGATGCCATTAAAGTAGGAATAGGACCTGGATCAATATGTACTACCCGGGTAATTGCGGGTATTGGAGTACCTCAGATTACGGCCATAGTGGATAGCGTTCAAGCAGCAGCCAAGTATAATATACCCATCATAGCCGATGGAGGCATTAAATATTCCGGTGATATTGCTAAAGCCATTGCGGCTGGAGCAGATGTAGTTATGTTAGGTAATCTCTTTGCTGGAACCGAGGAGAGTCCAGGAGAAACCGTGATATTACAGGGAAGAAGTTATAAAATCTACCGGGGTATGGGATCCATGGGAGCTATGGTTCAGGGTAGCAGTGACCGTTACTTCCAGGAAGATGCTCAAAAACTGGTGCCCGAGGGTATTGAAGGCCGGGTGCCTTATAAAGGAGCCGCTTCAGATACCATTTTTCAACTAATTGGTGGACTAAGGGCCGGTATGGGCTATTGCGGAGCAGGTAATCTGGAAGAAATGAAAAGCAAAACCCGTTTTATACAGATAAGCAATGCAGGTTTGAAAGAGAGTCATCCCCATGATATTACTATAACTCAGGAAGCTCCCAATTATCAGGTTTTATGAGTATTGAGACAGTACTCTTGCGTATTGCCCTGGCAGGTATAATCGGTGCTTTAATTGGTTTAATTAGCAGCAGGAAGAATGCTCGATTATTCAGCATGGTATGCATGGGCGCAGCTTTGGTAACCCATATCTCTGCTTATTATTATATCGTCTTATCCATGAGTTGGTATGCTGACCCGGGCCGTTTGTCGGCCCAGATAATTGTAGCCTTAGGATTTATAGGCAGTGGTCTGATCTGGATCAGCCCGGAGAGAAAAGTGGAAGGAATTTCTACTGCAGCGGCCTTGTGGCTGACCGCTATAGTGGGCATGGCTATTGGAGCTGGATTAAGTAGTGTAAGTGAAGCCTTGATCTTGTTTTTATCCATATCCTATCTGCTTTACCGAATAATACCTAGAAGATAAAGGGCAGGGCCTTCTAATCATTAGAATAAGAAATGAGTCAAAGGAAAGCTTCCTTTGACTCACCTCTATTTAATGCGAGTTTATTATACCCGGGTAAGAGATTTTTCAGCCATTTGGATGGCTTTGCTTACCATGTTTCCGCAGTCGCGAGATGTAACTGCACCCCATCCCTGCGCAGCCACAATCTGGTCAACGCCGAGTTCACGGGCAATTTCATACTTCAACTGTTCCGACATGATTCCTCTATTTCTGGCCAAGATATAACCTCCTCACTAAACTCGCATCAGTATTATTATGTCTTAAGTAAACTGATATTATTGCAGGAAGATAATTGGAGCTGCTTAAGAAAGTAGCCAATATGGTTTATAATTAAATAAAAATTAATTATGCAAAATTCTCATTAACGGAGGTATTTATATGCGATACGAAGGAAATGTTTTTAGACCACCTAGTGAAGCCAGAAGTTATATCTTGCAGTGCACAGTAGGTTGTAGCCATAACCGCTGTACTTTTTGCAGTATGTATAAGGATAAGAAGTACCGGGTAAGAGAATTACCAGAGATATTAACCGATATCCGTATGGCCAAGCTATATTACCATGATTTGGAAAAGGTCTTTTTGGCTGATGGCGATGCTCTGGCAATGGAGACCGACCAGCTGCTGCAAATACTTGAGGTCTTATACCAAAATTTCCCCAGTTTGAAACACGTGGGCATATATGCCAGTCCCGACAGTATTCTAAACAAGGAATTGGAGGAACTACGCCAATTGAAAGAAAGGGGCTTGACCATTGCCTATCTGGGGGTGGAAACCGGAGATGAAGAATTATTACAGGACATTAGAAAAGGGGTTAGCTATGATGAAATGGTAGCTGCCGGCAAAAGAATCCGGGAAGCCGGGATACTCCTGTCGGTTACCGTTCTATTAGGCCTGGCGGGGAGAACCCCTAAAGCGGTGGACCATGCTCTTAACACAGCAAAAATTTGTAATGAAATGAATCCGGATTATATAGCAGCTTTGACCTTAATGCTAACCCCCAATAGTGTATTATACCGCCGTCAACAAAAAGGAGAATTTCACTTGCCAGAACCATTTGAAATACTGGAGGAATTACGCATTATTATAGAAAACTTGGAGGTAGTGGATAGTGAGTTTAGGAGCAATCATGCCTCAAACTATCTGCCTATCAAGGGGAGATTGCCGCAAGATAAGGAAGCTATCCTGTTGTTGATCGACCAAATAATAAAAACCAATGACCGCAACTACCTGCGGCCTGACTATCTGCGGGGCTTATAATTAAGGTATGCCCATACAGGTATACATGATGATGCATATATTAATTAATGGCAATCGTGGTATAATAGAGGGCATGATAAATATAACTGCAATTTGCTAAGGGGGGATAAAGTTGCGGTTATTCGGAAAAAAGGACGAACAATTATTTGTGCTATTTAATGAAAGTGCCCGGGTAGTAGTGCAGGGTGCGGAAATACTGCAGAATGTGGTACATGACTACCGGGATCTGGACGTAAAAATGGCTAAACTTACTGCCATGGAACATGAGGGAGACCGGATTATTCAGGAACTCATGCGCCGATTAAATACCAGTTTTATTTTGCCCTTTGACCGAGAAGATGCCTTTCAGCTGGTGCAAAAGCTGGCAACCACCTTAGACTATATAACTGGAATTATAGATCGCATGATTCTATACAAAGCAGGTGATCCAGATCATCAAGTAAAGGAAATGGTCGAAGTTTTATCCGAATCCATTTATTTGATGGAAAAGGCTTTTAATATGCTGGATAAACTTGAACGTAAGAATAAAGAAATAATTGATTGCTGTAAAAAGATAATAAAGCTGGAGAAAAAGCAGGATAATCTATATCGCAGTGGAGTAGTACGCTTGTTCGAAGAGCACGAGGATGAGCCCATTCAATTAATAAAATGGCGGGAAATATATGAGCATATTGAGACTGCTCAGGATTATATGGAAGATATGGCAGACTTATTAATAAATATCTGTGTAAAATATTCATAAAATAAACCCCTTGCTTGGCCGGTGTGCTGGAATATGGCAAGGGGTTTTTGTTGTTTTTATCTCCTATGAAAGCCGAATTAAATATTTGCATAATGGGTAATTTAGGAAATAGGAGGTAGCATATGTTCAAGAAACACTTTTTAATATGGCTATTAATAAGCATTTTGCTATGTAGTGGATGCCTTTATCCAATAGATACCATAGAAGTACCGGAAGCTTCGGTGGTTTTTGATATCAAGGGACGGCCGATAAAGGGATTGGCTGAGGAGAATCGTATTAGTATTGACTTTGAAGAGATACCGGAAAGCTTCAAAGCCGCCATCATAGCAGTAGAAGACAAAAAATTTTATAGTCATCATGGCCTGGACTTTACTGGCATCCTGCGGGCAGTATTTATGAATCTAAAGGCTGGCAAGATAACTGCGGGTGGCAGTACTATTACCCAGCAAACAGCGAAGACCCTTTTCTTGAGTAATGAGCGAACTATAAGCAGGAAAATAAAAGAATTGTTCTATGCCCTGGAACTGGAGCGCCGCTATAGCAAGGATGAAATTTTAACCAGGTATTGTAATAGTATTTATTTTGGTCATGGTGCTTATGGATTAGAGGTAGCCGCCCAGACCTTTTTCAATAAAAGCGCCCGGGATTTAAACCTGGAGGAGTCGGCTCTCCTGGCAGGTTTGCCCAATGCTCCCAGTCTATATGATCCCTATATCAATCCCCAAGCAGCCAAGCAGAGACAGGGAGTAGTCCTGCAGCGGATGGTGGAGGAAGGATATATAAGTGAAAGAGAGCGGGATATTATTGAGGCCAGGGAACTTAATTATCAAGCAGCAGATTATGTAGTGGGAGAAGCTCCGTATTTTATTGCTATGGTACGGGACTATTTATCTAGCAAATACGGGGATCGGATGGTCTATCAGGGTGGATTGAGAGCTTACACCACCCTGGATTTGGATATGCAAAAGGCTGCTAATAAAGCCTACCAGGAGGGTATGCAGGAAAGGGAGGCCAATGTACAGGCGGCCCTGGTAGCTCTTGACGTCAGTAATGGACATATCCGGGCCTTGATCGGAGGCCGGAATTTTGCCCTTTCCACCTACAATCGGGTATTTTCCGAACGACAACCGGGATCCACCTTTAAGCCCTTCCTGTATTCCCTGGCCCTGGAAAGGGGAATGAACCAGGCCCAGCAAATCAAATGCGAAAGGGTTGAATTCGGTATCCCTAACGGTGATATTTATGTTCCGGAAGATTATGGTAAAGATAAATATCACTGGAAGGAATTCACCCTCAAAGAAGCCTTGATGATTTCGGACAATGTTATAGCAGTAAGACTCAATGATTCCTTAGGACCCGAACATGTGGCAAAGCATGCTGAAAAATTTGGATTTAAAGATATTAAGCCTATACTTTCTCTACCCCTGGGTTCCAAGGAAGTCAGTCCTCTGAGTATGGCCGCAGCCTACTGTGTTTTTGCCAATGAGGGCATATATAGTCAGCCCAGCTATATTCTAAAAGTAGTAGACCGCCATGGCCAGATATTGGAAGAAGCGGATTCAATACAAAGGCGGGTAGTAAGTCCCCAGAATGCTTACCTTATCAATGATATGCTAAGGGGAGTACTTGAACCAGGTGGAACCGGGGCTCGTTTGCAGGCCTTGGTGGGAAGGCCGGCTGCTGGGAAAACAGGTACTACTGACGATTATAACGATGCTTGGTTTGTGGGCTACACCCCCCAGCTTTGCTGTGCAGTGTGGGTAGGGTATGATAAGGGACGTAATGTGAATCTGGTGGGAAGTGTGGCCGCTGGCCCGATCTGGGCTAATTTCCTTCGAGAGGCTTCCGCCCCTTTGCTTTCCCGGGATTTTACCAAACCAGATGATATACAGACAAAAAATATCTGCCTGGATTCCGGATTGGTGGCTACTGAATCCTGTCCCCGCAGTATGGCCATGGCTTTCCAGGATGATACCCAACCTCAGGAAATCTGCTATTTACATAGCTCATTCCTGAATTGGCTATTTGGAGGCGATTATGACGATGATGATGAGGACGATTGACGGCTCCAGAGAGAGATCGCAGAAAAACCCCAAACCTAGGGCAGGGTTATTCAGTAACTAAACAATAGACTTTCTCAGTAAGCTTAAGATTTCCCCTACTCCCTATGGCTTCAAGTGGCCCGCAAAAGTTCAAATCAGCTTTCCCCTGGTAAAGTGGCTAGGACTGACAAACAATCTGGTGATCTTAGTTTTATGTCTATAGGCTAGCTTCGGTCTGAATAGAAAAGGGCTGAAACAGGTGTAGAGGGCATGCTGATAAAGAGAATGCTTTAATTATAAAGGGAAAGTATGTTCTAAATTAGAATAATATAGAAAGGACTTATTTATCTAAAGAAAGGCTGGAAAGATGGAAAGAATTTATAGGTGATAGACCAAGAACTGAAGGAGGTTGCAGCTATTGAATACAGTTATCAAGGTGCTGGTGGAGAATACCACCCCCCGATCTCCCCTCTTGGGTGAATATGGCTTTTCCGCCCAGGTCCTGGTGGATGAGCATAATATCCTCTTTGATACCGGATCCCAAGATGCCCTATTTGGCAACAGTGCCGCCTTGGGGGTAGATTTATCCCAGGTCCAGGATATATTTATAAGTCATGGCCACTATGATCATACCGGGGCTGTCTTGCCTTTTTTACAAAAGTATGGGGGCAGGAAGATTTATGCCCATTCTGGAATCTTTGCCCACCGTCTGGTAGACTTGCCCGGGGGCCATCAATTAGATATAGGATGCAGGTTCACTGAGGCAGAAGCGGTAAAACTAGGCGCCCAGTTCATTCCGATTGAAGGCTTTACTGAAGTTTACCCCGGTCTTTATCTTACCGGCAAAATACCCCGCCTAAGCGAATATGAAGATGTGGGAGGAAAATTTGTCTATGAGCAAGACGGTCAGTTCCATAAGGACTTGCTGCCTGATGATATGGCCCTGGTTATCGATCATTCCCAGGGCTTGATTATATTGAGTGGTTGCTCCCATTCTGGTATGATTAACACTCTGGAATATTGCCGAGAGGAAACAGGGCAGAAAAAGGTTTTAGCTTATATGGGAGGCACCCATCTAATGACCGCCTCCCCGTTCAGAATAGAAAAAACTATAGAAGCTTTGCAGATCTATGAGGTGCAAAAATTGATCTTGGGTCACTGTACCGGTTTTTACGCCGCTGCTGAACTATATAAGCAGCTGGGAGGAAACCGGGTAATTAAAATGGATGTGGGCTCCAGTTTCACTTTTTAAGGGCCTTAGAGTTAATAATTCATATAATGTGTATAGCATGAATAAGGTGAATCACATATTGATAAAGAAAGACCAGTAATAATTAGATAATGGGGGATACCAGCGTTGAATGCAAATAAATATCGTTTGAAACCAGGGGAATTGAGAAAAAAATGCAATCCCGGCAGCTTTAAGTTTAACAGTACGGCTGAGCTAAAACCGCTAACTGGGATAATTGGTCAGGAAAGGGCCATAGGTGCTATTTCCATAGGTTTGGATGTAGATAATGAAGGTTACAACATATACCTGGCAGGTCAAACTGGAACCGGAAAAACTACTCTGGCCTTCAATATGTTAGAGCAAAAGGCCAGGAAAAAACCAATACCTCCCGATTGGTGCTATGTTTTCAATTTTAAAAAACCTGATACTCCCTCTGCTTTGCAGATTTCGGCGGGAAAAGGCAAACAATTGCAGGAAGATTTAAGCAGCTCTATTGATAAGCTTATGGAAGCAGTAATAAATGTATTAAGCAGCGAAGAATATACAGCCCAGAAAAATACCATATTTAATGAATTCCTAGGCGAAACCAATGCTCTATATCTGGTATTGGATCAGGAAGCCCGCTTACATGGTTTTTCCATTGCTCAAGGCCAGCAAGGAGGGCTCAATACCATTCCCATCAATAAAAATGGAGAGGTAATGGGGCAGGAGGAATATGTAACATTAAGTGAAGAAGAACGGGCTCAGTTAATGAGTAATAGTGCTCTGGTTCAGGAAAAGATCAACGAGGCTACCTCAAAATATCGCCAGATGGAAAAGGCGATGAAAGAAAAATTGAAAAACCTGGAAGGGGAGACTGCAAGAGAGGTCAGCCAGCCTTATTTCGATGAATTGTTCAGTAAGTATCAGGATTACCCACAGTTGCTGGAATACCTGCGAGGGATACAGCAGGATTTTCTCAGCCATCTAGATATTCTGGTGCATCATGATGAAAGCAATCCCTTAAGTTTTTTGCGGCGGGTTGATAAACGCTCATTCTTAAGGCGTTACCAGGTTAACCTCCTGGTAGACAATTCCGAATGCCGGCAGGCACCAGTTATATTTGAGAGCAACCCCACTTTTGCCAATTTATTTGGACAGATTGAGTATGAGGGCGAATTCGGAATATTGGCTACCGATTTTTCCAAGATAAAGGCCGGCTCTATTCATAGGGCTAACGGAGGTTATCTGGTACTAAGGGTTTATGATCTGTTAAAAAACGTTTATGCCTGGGATACCTTAAAAAGGGTAATTAAGAATAAAGAAATTTCGGTAGAAAACATATCACGCATGATGGGTCTTACCAATACTGAGACTTTACAGCCAGAGCCTATTCCCCTGGATATAAAAGTGGTTTTGGTTGGGGAATCATCCTACTATTATCTCCTGCACCATTATGATCAGGAATTCTCCAAACTGTTTAAAATCAGGGCAGATTTTGATGATCAAATGCAGCGCAGCCGTCGGCATATAAATGATTATGCCCGCTTGATCAGTTCCGTATGTGAGGCTCAGAGTTTAAGGCATTTCAATGCCGAGGCAGTTGCTACTATTGTGGAGTATGGTAGCAGAATGACTGATAATCAACAGAAACTCAGCACCTCTTTTAACAAGCTATTGGAATTAATATATGAATCCCATTGTGTGGCTCAATATGACCGGGCTGAACTGGTAACTGACCTTCATGTGCAAAAAGCCATAGAACAGCGAATATACCGAAACTCCCTGGCCGAAGAGAAGATACTTGAGGCCATCAATCAAAATACCCTTATAATAAATGTAAAGGGCGAGCTGATTGGCGAGGTTAATGGCCTGGCCGTATATCAGGTTGGTGAGTATAAATTTGGTGTGCCGGTCAGAATTACCGCCAAGACCTTTATGGGGGAAAAAGGACTGGTTAATATTGAGCGGGAAATCGCCATGAGCGGTCGTATTCATAGTAAAGGGGTTTTAACTCTTAATGGCTATCTGGGGTATCAATATGCCCAGGATAAACCACTAAGCCTTTCGGCCAGCCTTACTTTTGAACAGAGCTACGGGGGAGTGGATGGAGATAGTGCTTCAAGTACCGAGTTATATGCCTTGATTTCCAGTCTGGCCCGGGTTCCCATTGACCAGAGAATAGCAGTTACTGGTTCAGTAAATCAGAATGGAGAAATACAGCCGGTCGGAGGGGTAAACGAAAAAATCGAAGGTTTTTACAAGGTTTGTAAGGAAAAAGGTTCTTTGACTGGCCATGGAGTAATTATTCCCAGAAAAAATTTGCCCAATCTGATGCTTGACCAGGAAGTGGTGGAAGCGGTGAGGAAGAAGCTCTTTAATATCTGGGCGGTAGAACATATTGATGAAGGATTGGAAATACTTACTAATACCCAGGCCGGGAAGAAGGATGAACAAGGCCGCTTTTCCCCCGGAACTATTCATTACCTGGCCAACCAGCAATTGGAAGCCTGGAGTCTTAAAAGGAAGGCCGGGACTCAGGAAAAAACCAGGTCCGTTAGTCGGCCCAGAACATCAGGACCGGCCAGAAAAAGGAGGAAGAGAAAATGAGACCACGGATTCTGGTCTTAACTGCCATTTTGCTGTCCTGCTTGCTATTGAGTGGATGCAATTACAATATTTCTGAGCTTTTGGGGGTCCCAGCTAATAGCAGTGAAGAACTAATAAGAGTTAAAATATTTTTTACCGATGATCAGGTCCTGGAGGGATACATAAAAGATTTGGGGATTCAGCAGGAAGGCAGAGTCTATGTAGGTGGCTCATCCCTGAATTATCTTTACGATGCTCAGGGTAATATAGTAGGATCCTATAACTACCAGCGGGTACTCTATATCAGAATTATTCCCGAAGCCCAAGAATCGACTTAAGGCTAGAAAAAAACTGCTTATCGGCTGCTGGTAGCCAAAGGGCCCGGGTTAGGCAAGAGGACTGGCGGAAGAATGGATTTAGCAGAAAAGAGGATTATAGCCTGGTAATGATAAAAAAGGTATTATCTTCAGATTTATTTAAACAAATGTTAATATAAAGATGGAAAGTCAGGTGGGGAGAGGAGGAATCATATGAGTACGGTTATATCAGCCCGATGCCTTTTGTGCGGTAAAAATTATGATGTAGAAGAGGATCACAAGGACTATAAAAAGATGTTGGAACAGAAGAAAGATCAGCCTACCTTTGTCTGTGATTTGTGCAATTATCGGGTGAGACATGAATCAGAAGATAAAAACAAACCCCAGAAGCCCATGTAGTTATTGTGGTTTAAGAAAAGAGGGATGTAAGTGCAAACCCTGAAAATAATGAAAGAAAATCAGGAAAGAATAGCTGCCCTGATCTTCTTGCCGGACAGTTTTGACTACCTGCTAATAACCTGCCACGGATTCAGGGGGAGAAAAGAAAACAGTGATCGTATCTGTGCCTTTGCCCAAGAAATCAATGAGCTGGGAATGGGGGTTCTAGCTTTTGATTTTATTGGATCAGGAGAGAGTGATGGGGATTTCAGTGATATAACCCTGACTAGGCAGGTGCAAGATTTAAAAACGGTTATTGACTATGCCTACCATAGTTTTCAAAAGCCGATTATACTGTTAGGCAGAAGTTTTGGGGGCAGTACTGTATTGGCAGGAGGAGCTGAAGAAAACCGGGTCAAAGGCTTCATACTATGGTCTACTCCCGTCGAATTGCAGCAAACTTTTACCAGGGTTATGGAAGAAGCTTATGAAGAGCTGATCAAAGGACGAATGGTTGCCATTAATGATGAATCAGGAGATTATTACATTAAGCCAGATTTTGTTGAGGACTTTTTTCAGCACAATATGGATGAATACTTGAAAGAAGTGAATGATCGTCCGGTTTTAATTGTACAGGGACAGGATGATAGCGTAGTAGCAGTATATAATGCCCGTTATATGTATAATAGGCTTTGTAATGCAGAAATGATCATAGTTGATGATGCTGATCATCGCTTTGAAAACAAAATCAGGGATAGAGAGGAAATAACTATTAAGTGGCTGAAAAAACACTTTGTTAATGAGTAGGGGAGTGCGGTAAGATAGAACTAAGCAGTATTGATAGTCTGAGCCTTTATATTCGTGAATTTGGGTTTTATGGGCCTTTGGCTATCAGTCTCATGTTTTTTGTTCAGGCCATAGCCCCTTTAGTCCCCTATGCTGTTTTAGCCGGAGTTGCAGGGGTTATTTACGGCAAATGGCTGGGCGTTTTAATAGCCTGGATGGGAGCCTTGTCCGGCACCCTGACTTTGTATTTTATTGCCCGATATACTGGCTCTGGTTTTTTCCAGCCCTGGCTTAAGCACAAGTACCACTTGCAGTTGAACGATATGAATTCTCGCAGCATTTTTCTCTTCTTATTGAGCATTAGAATTTTTCCAGTGCTTCCTACTCCCATAATAAACATTGGCTCAGGTTTAGGCGGAGTTGCTCCAGGTATCTTTATTCTTTCTTCGGCTCTAGGTATGATGCCATGGGCTATAGCTTATGTAGCCCTGGGCGATTATTTCAACCGGAGCAGAAACCTGGGATTGACCTTGGCCATTCTGGGTGGCCTTTTAATAGTATTTTTAACCGGGATTTACTATCTGCGCAAAAGATTAAAACAAGTAGAAAACCCTGATGATGAGTAGCACCACCCCATTTTTGATATTTACCACCGGTCTCACACCACAGTCCGGTCTATTCTTAGCCTGGTGAATAAATGATGCCAAACAGGCCCTAGCTCCAATCATTAAACTGATGAAGCAGTCATTATACTCTGCCTGCTGGTATACGAAAGGGTGGAGGTGAAGCAAGTGGAATATGGAGATTTAGTCATTATCAACCATCCCCAGCATCCCTTTTATAATTATGTGGGGAAAATAGTGGGAAGGCGTGGCAAGAGATCCCCTGATGAGGTTTTGATGTTGGTTTTGATCAACCAGAAATCATATATTATACCTGAATCCATGTTAAGCCCATACAATCCTGGTAAAGCTGATAATTAATTGCCATTGCCCGCAATTTTCCTGGTTGCTTATTTCCTTATATTCGGGGATTTTGCCTGATAAAATACTCTTGGGGGGGAGGAAAGATGTGGTATATATACAGGAGTGGGAAGGGTCTACACTACCCGTTGGAGGTGGGCTATCGAGCAATTGATAGCGGGGAAATCAGCCATGATTTTGATTTGGTTAAAAGCTGGTGCCAGGATGGATGTGACAGCTATGGCTCCGGCGGCTGTGCCCCTTGGGCTCCTCCCTTTGCAGGCCTGGCCCATGATTATCCCTATGGGGTAATATTTTTTGCCCGCTTTTTTACTGAATATCTCCCTGCTCTTTACGCCCATTCCAAGATACCTTATATAAAATACCGCTTTCCAGATATTATTATATCAACCCTTTTTGCCCGTTTGGGTTATCAGGTCTTGGACTCCAAGGCAGAAAATATATTGTTTTTAAACAGCGGTCATTGTATGGGTTGCGGTTTAGCTCCCTGTAACTATTTGCGGGGATATGATTATTGCGTTAATCCCGGCCGCAGAACTTTTGCCATAGGAGCTACCGGCATAGAAGGGGCCAAACTTTTACAAGAGGCTTTTGGCATCAAGTTGCAATGGTATCATAATGGAGCAGAACAGGTAAAAAGCATCTGCAAAGTAATGGGGTGGTTTTGTAGGGAAAGATCAATTCAGAATCAGATCCTGGATGATATGCTAAGGAATTTAAATGCTCTTGACTGTACCCCTTTTCCGATTCTGGGACCGGAATACCAAACCACGCTAAAATCTCTGGCCCTGGCCGACCTGCTGTACTAGGGGTCAGTTAATTCCCCAGCCATCTTGGGCTGAAGGGCCTATCATCCAGCTGGGGAAAGCTGAGCCTAATGGTGAAAAGAGGTCTCTTGCTGATTCCCTTAGCTTTAACCGGGATAAAGCCGATGCTATGGAAAAGCAGATAAAACATCATATTTCTTTCGCCTGATTCTGGTTGCCGTGCCAGGGGTGGTACCAATAAGCATTAAAACCTGGCCCTTATCAGCTTTTCCTGGTAATTAGCCATGGGATCTTTGATGTAAGCCTGGTACCTTTATAGAAAGGGGTGTAAGCTTATGTATGCGGTAATTATGGCTGGAGGTAAGGGAGAGCGATTCTGGCCCCTATCCCGCCGGGAGAAACCTAAACAATTTCTGCCCTTGCTGGGCAGCCGTACCATGTTGCAGTTGACGGTAGAAAGGCTACAAGGGCTCTTGGCCCCAGAGGATATTTATGTGGTAACTGATATATTATATCGGGAATTAGTACAAGAACAATTGCCCCAGCTGGATCCGGACCACATAATATGCGAATACTGCGGGCGAGATACTGCAGCAGCAGCAGGATTGGCGGCAGTTTACCTACAAGACCGTGATCCCCAAGGAATCATGCTGGTCCTGCCGGCCGATCATTTTATCCCCGATTTAGAAGCATTTCAGGATACCATCAGGGCAGCCGCTAGTCTGGCCGAAAGTGGGGAATGGGTCTTGACCATTGGCATCCAGCCTTATAGACCCGAAACCGGATATGGATACATTCAGCAGGGGAAGTTGGTGCATCAGATAGAGGGGATCAAGGTTTACCAAACCAGGTCCTTCCACGAAAAACCTAATCTGGAAACAGCTCTAAGCTATCTGGCCCAGGCTACTTACCTCTGGAATAGCGGTATCTTTGTCTGGCGCACTGATTTGTTGCGGAGATTGATCACCAGTTATCTGCCCCAACTGGACCAGGGCCTGCAACTTATTGCCGATAGCCTTAAGGGTGGAAGAGAAGAAGAGTTTATAAAAGAAGTATATGAAGGTCTGCCCAAAATTTCCCTGGATTATGGTATTATGGAAAAGTGTAGCCAGGTCTTGGTAATACCCGCTACCTTTGCTTGGGATGATGTAGGTAGCTGGGCGGCCCTGGGACGCTACCGACAGAGGGACCCTAAAGGCAACATACTGGAAAGCCAGGGGGTGTTTGTGGATACCAGTGAATGCTTGGTTTATTCGACTCAGAGGGTGGTTGCCACCCTGGGAGTGGAAGGACTGATAATCGTGGATAATCAGGACAGTCTGCTGGTTTGCAGCAAAGACCGGGCCCAGGAGTTGAAGCAGGTGGTAGAAGCCTTAAGGCTAGCCGGTTACCAAGATATTATCTAACAGCCCTTTCCGGGCTGATCTATTCTAATAGGGATAGGAGTGAAACCATTGATAAATCCTAATATTTTTAGATTATACGACATTCGCGGTATAGTGGATCAGGATTTGACTGAGGATGCGGCCTATAAAATAGGGCGGGCTGTGGCGGCCCAGGCGGCCCAGTATGGCTGGAACAAAATTCTTTTGGGCCGGGATAACAGATTATCCTCACCCCGCTTAAGAGAAGTCACGGTCAAAGCCTTATTGGATTCAGGCTGTGAGGTATTGGACTTGGGAGTAGTAGTTAGCCCCATTTTTTACTTTGCTGCCCATCATCTGAATATAAAAGCCGGGCTCATGATTACGGCCAGCCATAATGCTGCGGAATTTAACGGTTTTAAAATTTTGCTGGGGGAAACCACCATATATGGGGATGAAATTCAAGAGATACGCCGGCGGGCAGAGGACAAGGATTTTGTATCTGGTACAGCCGGCCCCATAAGTGAAGTGGATGTAATTGACGATTATATGGAAATGATAAAAGAGAAAATCCAACTGGGACCCAAGCCCTTAAAAGTAGTAGTAGACTGTGGCAGTGGCACCGCCTCCCTTTTTGCCCCCCGCCTGTTTAACGAGCTGGGCTGTGAGGTAATCGAGCTTTATTGTGAATCAGATCCCGCCTTTCCTTATCATCATCCTGATCCGGTGGCAGTAGAGAATTGCCAGGATATGATCAAGCTGGTCCAGGAAGAGGAGGCTGACCTGGGTATAGGCCTTGATGGTGATGGTGACCGTTTGGGAGTAGTAGATCGGGAAGGCAACATTATTTGGGGCGATATGTTGATGATTCTTTTCTGGCGCGAGATTTTACCCCACTATCCCGGAACAGAATGTATAGTAGAAGTAAAATGCTCTCAGAGCTTAATAGATGAGATCAATCGTTTGGGGGGTAAGCCCTTGTTGTATAAAACCGGGCACTCCTTAATTAAAGGCAAAATGAGAGAAACCGGGGCTGTTTTTACCGGAGAGATGTCAGGACATTTATTTTTTGCCGATGAGTATTATGGCTATGATGATGCCTTATATGCCGCCGCCCGGCTTCTGCGTATATTATCCCACAGTGATCAGGACCTGACCGGACTCTTGGCCGATATTAACAAGTATTATGCCACTCCGGAAATCCGGGTAAAAAGCAGCGATGAAAAGAAATTTCAGGTAGTAGAACAGGTCTTGCAGCATTTTCGCAGTATTTATGAAGTACTGGATGTGGATGGAGCACGAATTCTGTTTCCGGGAGGATGGGGCTTGGTCCGAGCTTCCAATACCGGTCCCGAATTAATTGTCCGTTGTGAAGGCAACACTCCTGAATCCCTGGACCAAATAAGTACCGAGCTATTTGCCTTTTTAAATACTCTGGGTATAAAGATAGGGTAGTTCAAAGCAAGCAGGGGTCTAAGCGTAAAACCGTCAGTCTACCCTATCTGCTCCAGCCCAAGTAAACAGGAGGTGTTTAAGGATGAATGCTTATTTGATTGTGAGTACTTATCCCCCCCGTAAATGCGGAATTGCTAATTTTTCCAAAGATCTAAGAGATAGCTTGCTCATTTATCAGCCCCGGGTACTCTTGGCGGCCCTGGATGACCCCTTTCAAATTGGTGAATATTCGTCTGAGGTAGTGTGGAGGATACAGCAGGAGAATAGGGCTGACTATACAGCATTAGCCCACTGGGCCAACCAGGAGGCTGAGGTGGATATGCTGATAATACAGCATGAATATGGCATATTCGGCGGCCTGGATGGGGAATACATACTAGAACTGGCTAGTGAACTTAAGAAGCCTTTCCTGCTGGTAACTCACACTGTTTTACCGAATCCTTCCCCTGGGCAGCATCAGGTTTTAAGCTATCTGGCCCAGTTGGCGGCAGGTGTCCTTTGTATGACTGAGCGAGCTAAAAGCCTATTGTCCCAAATCTATGCGGTGAAGCCGGAGCGGATTTTTGTAGTACCCCATGGGGTACCGGCTTTTAGCCGCCAGAACCGGGAGCTGCTTAAAGCAAGGCATGGTTGGCATAACCGGCAAATCATTACCACTTTCGGTCTGATTGGGCCGGGGAAAGGCCTGGAAATGGGACTCAAAGCCCTAGCTCAGGTGGTGGAGAAACATCCCCAGGTATTATATGTCATTGCGGGAGCCACTCATCCGGTATTGCTGAGGAATGAAGGAGAGCGCTATCGGGAAAGCATACTTCAGCTGGTTAGAGATTTAAAACTGGAAGAGCATGTGGTTTTTGAAAACCGTTATCTCAGTGATGAGGAATTGGGAAATTATCTATACCTGACTGATATTTACCTCAGTCCTTATCCCAATCTGGACCAGGCGGTATCTGGCACCCTGGCTTTTGCTGCGGGCACTGGACGTGCTATTATATCTACCCCCTACCAGTATGCTCGGGAATTGCTGGAGGGGGGAAGGGGCTTGCTTGCCGAAATGCCAACTGCCGAAGCTCTATCCACTTTGCTGGACTGCCTTTTAGGCAATCCCAGCCTACAAGAAGAGTTGGAAAGAAAAACTGCTGAGATTAGTGCTTCTTTAAGCTGGCAGAGTGTGGCAGGCCTTTACCATAAGATTAGTATGGAAATAGCCCACCCATCTGCCGGTACTGAATTCCTATCCCGGGCTTAACTCAGCTAGGCCTGGGGTATAGGGCTAAGAATCGCTCCCTTGGCGAAATTACCGGCGATATTCTTCTGGAATAAGCTCGGCCAGGGTAGCGGTGGCTACCCCAATATGGGTGTCAGCAGCTCCGTAATAAACCAGTATTTCATCATGGTCCTCCAGAATCTCTTTTTCGGAGGCGGGGATAGCTCCACAGGTGAAGACCACGTTGGGTACCCAGGAACCACTATCAGAGCCAATCTCATAGTCTTTTTCAGGCTGCAGTATGCTGTTGGGGGAGCGGTAAATAAGCAGCTCCGGGTTATTTAGATCTACCAGGATCACTCCCAGTCGGTAAACCAGTTGGCGGTCAACCCCATGGTAAATCATCAACCAACCGTAACGGGTCTTAATGGGTTGGGTACCGGCACCGATTTTTAATGAATCCCACATCCGACCTGAACGGGGACCCATGATTATGGCATGCCTTTCCCGGGGAACCGGGAATTCCAATTGGTCCAGATAAGACACCCAAATACTGGGTTCAATTCGATGATAAATAACATATTTTCTGTTAATTTTCTCGGGGAACAGTATAGCATCTTTATTCCAAACATCTTTAAAGGCCAAGCCTTTTCTTTGCCAGCCTGCAAAGTTTCGGGCCAGAAAATCAGATACTTTTATGGAGGCTGCCGCTATTTGGGCTATAACTCCATCATAGGCGGTATACATCATATAGATTTCCTCATCGATAACTACAACCCGAGGATCTTCACATCCACGGCTTTCTTTTGGGTTATCCGGTGCAAATATGGGCTGGGGCAGTCGTTCTATTATTCTGTATCCATCGCTGACCGCTAATCCTATTCGAGATATTTGGTCATCTCCATAAGCCCGGTAGAGGATATAAACCTGACCCTCCAGCCTGAGACAGGCAGCATTGAGGACATATTTGTTTTCCCAGTAATGTTCTTTAATAGGGCTAAGAATGGGATTGCCCGAATAGCGATGCAATGGTTTAGCGGGTTGATAAGCTATGGCCTCCTGAGCTACCACACTTACATCTTTAGGTTTTATACCCAAAAGGGTATCAAGCACATTTTCACTTGCTCGGCCTTCTCCAATCAGCTGCTGTACCCCTGATTCGATTCCGCTAATATCGTATCCCAGTTCCTTATAAATCTCCTCCAGCAAATCCTGGTTAAACCATTTTTCTTCAACATGGCTAGATAGGGGAGTAGGTATTCCTTTTCCTCCTTTATAATTGTAGCTGGCCCAGCTCCAGGCTGAGAGGGGAAGGAAAGTACCGTCATCCAGCACCTGACTTAAACCATAACTTTCACACATGATCTTTATCATTTCGGCTTCCTGGATCAGCCCTTGTTCCCGCAGCCTTTGGGCCAGGCCCCTGAAGCTTTGGACCAGGGAGCGATGATGAAGGATTTCAAAAATATTGTGGGCTGAAAAAGCCGTGGTTTCATAACGTCCAATCAAGGAATTCTTAATCTTGCTTCCCAAATTCTTGCGTTCCCGGGCAAAGGATCTCCACAAATGGGCATAGTTTTCGGCAATAGTGATATGGCGGGCAATAAACAGGCAAAAGCGGATCCGGGCAAAATCTCCCCCCATGCCCTTGTTAAAAGGGGTGGTAACTATTCTGGTGGTAATTTTATTGAGGTTAGATATATTGCCTAAACGAGCGATCTGACCGAACCTGGATTCTAAGACAATATATTTGATATCCACCTCTTCCAGGCCTTCTGGGCGCAAGTTGTCCAATATCCATAATAGGGTCCGATCAGCATATTTGCGAGTCTCAATTACATTAGCCAAACTCACCGCATCCCGGATATCCATTTGTTCCAGCAGATCCCGAGTACTATGGTATCCAGCGGGAATCATTACATTAACCGGGGGGAATCTTACCACCATTTCTTTGAAAATATCATCCCGGACTGAATACATTTTCTGATGGGGCAAGAGCTGGAAGAGGCTTTGTAAAACCTGAGTTATTCCTTCCTCGGTGTATAAATCCCCGGGAAATAGAGACTCCATAGTCTTCTCCAATTCTTGCAGGTACTCCCGATAAGCAAGAGATATGGCCTGGGCTGGGGCATCGGCAGGTATTCCCAAGGAGTGATGGATTACTTGTTCAAATCCCTCTTGATAACGTTTTTGCAAACGATGAAAAACCTCTTCAATGGGTACTATCTTACCACCCTTGCCCAGAATAGTATTAGGCAAAACAATAGGTATTCCCGGTACATATTCCAGGTAACGGGATGGAGTAAGGGGAGGGGTAACTTCCAAAAGCTTGGATTCCCATTTTTCCTGAAAACTATCTCTGAGCCTTAGGAAACACTGGTGCTGTTCAGTCTTTACTCTATCTGCCTCTATTACCAACAGATGGCTGAGATCAACTCCCGGAGCAGCTTCCAAGTTCTCCTCTAAGCGTTGGATGTCCATAACGTAACCGGCTATTCTCCCATTAAAGGCAGTAGTAAGGGTGTTTAAAATGTCATCCCCTTTCAGTTCCTGGCTAAAGCAGTATTCAAAAAGCAAGGCCAGAACCAGTTCTGCCCAGATCTCCGAGTTGAAGCTGAATTCCCGGCTTGGTGCCCCTACCAAGTTTTGCAGGTCTTTATACCCTGTTTCATCTACTGCTGCCTCATATACTGGGGCATATTGGTGAAAATTGCGCTTAAAAAATAATATCAGTCCCTCAACCGAAAAAACCACTTCAATAGGTTCTGCTTCACTTTTCATCCCATATAGGTCCGGGAATCGGAAAATAATCTCTTTATTCAACCAGTAGTCTTCATCTCTTTTAATGATTTCAAAGAGAGCCCAGGCTATTTGCTTGAAAACATAATTGACCTTTTCCAGGGAAAAACGCTCCAACTTGGCACCCAGGGAGACTTGACACAAATCTTTATTCCAGCTCATCACCCGGGTAATTATCCAGGGATCGATGCCATAGCTCTTAGTGATTTCCGGCCAGAATTGGAATTCCAGGCACAAATCTTCTACCAGGTTTTGGGAAAGAGCATAAATACCGCTTAAAGCTCCTTCAATACGAAATCCATAGAAGCACTCCAACAAAGGGGAAAGTAAAAAGCTATTGATAGAATTGTCAAAATAGTGCTCCCGGTAGGTGGCTAAGCAAAAATCATATTTTAATCCCAGAGGCTCTATCATCCTCTTTATCCAATCCGCCTTTAGTCCTTGATCCTTTTCCCGGACCAAATCAGCCGCAAAGATTAAGAGGTCGGAGCTAAAATCATTGGCTATTTCCAACATTGCTCTAATACTGGCCCCCCTGCCGTTACTGCCGGGCAACATCAGGAATTCATAGTGGGGAAAGTGAAAATCTATGCCTTTTATACTTTCCAAAGCTGCCCGTCCTTCTGGGTCCCCTACACATAAAATTAGGGGATGCTGGTAGTTGTTCATATTTAATAGAGCTTCCTCGATAGTATGTAATATAGTGGGCAGGGTATCTTTTTCATTATAGAAAGGAATCCCAATAACTAAATCAGCCTGGTAAGATACTAAATCCTGCCAGGCTTTATTTAAACTCTCATTGAACAGAACCTCATTTTTGTCTTCAAGATCCCAATTCTTAGGTTTGAGTTCCATAATTTCACCCCTCCTTTATACATATATTATACGGAAGATAATACCAATATTCCAGGTATAAAGCCGCAGTACCAACTAGTGAGAACGGGGATTTGGCACCAGCTTGTGCAAAAAGCTAAAAACCCCTTTAATTACTTGATCCATACTATAGTAACGACATTCAGCCAAACGTCCGATGAAATAAAGCTTTTTAGTTTTTGGGCCTCACTTTGGTATCAAATCGCTCCCTTTAAGTGCTACATGCTCTGTTTCATTATTTAATCTATGATGAGTAAGATAGGATGGTTACTATTGCCCCTCAGCTGGGGATGGCGGGCGAGCTGCCCCTGGCTAAGTACTGAAAAAGATTAAAAACTTAGTTGCTGAGAATCAAAAATATTTCTTACCAAGGGCTGCCCTTGGAGTGCTAAAGCTCACCAGTGAATTTAGCCATTGCTATTTATTTTACAAACTAATAATATATACAATATAATAGGTGATAGCTTAGTTTTTTAAATCATGCGTTGGAGGTGATTATTAGACCGGACAGTTGAAGGGGAAGG
>CAZPSR010000010.1:0-21757 GCA_964589135.1 uncultured Syntrophomonas sp. | reverse complement strand
GTCCTGCTTGGTGGTAAAGGGTAATATCTGTAAATCTTCTATTTTTCGAATATCCTCGGGTTTGACACCCGCCTGATCCATTTTTTCTCGGTAAGCAGGGACAAAAGCATAAGCCCTATATATTGTCTCCTGCAGCCGCCTCAACTGCAGGTTTTCCAAATATTCTCTTGGCATACATTCTTTTTCTTTATCCCAATAATTCATTATTCTACCTCCTGTTTTCTTATTCCTGCCCATGGACATATTGGGGGCAGAAGTTGCCCAAGGGACATTTAAAACACTGGGGACGCTTCTTTCGGCAGCATTCAGATCCCAGAGCCACCAGAAGAGCATGAAATTCATTATAAATTTCTACCTGGGTGGCCAGATGGGCCTGCATAAAATCCTGCATTTCTTTATAAGTAATTTTTTCATCAACCAGGCCTAAGCGATGAAAAATTCTTATAGTATAGGCATCTACCACAAAAATAGCTTTATTGCCGGCATACAGTAAAATGGAATCAGCCGTTTCCGGACCTATTCCCCATATGCCAAGTAATTGGCTTCTCAACTGCTCCAATGGAGTCTGGAACATATGATCAAGGTGACCCTGATATTCCAGTTCTATAAATTGCAGGATGGCCTTGATCTTCTTGGCCTTCTGACGATTATATAAGGCTGGTCTTATAAGATCTGCCAGTTTATCCTCGGGTAATTCCAGCAATGCCTGATAGCCTAAGACCCCTTCTCCTTTTAGATTATCTATGGCCTTCTCCACGTTTCTCCAGGCCACGGCCTGAGTCAATATGGCACCAATTATAACTTCCAACTGACTGTCAGCGGGCCACCAACCCCGAGGACCATAGCGGAGATACAAGTGTTCATAGATCTGGATCATGGTATCTGGTATCTTTTGCATCAGCTTAACCCTCTTCGTTATTCTCCAATATCCTGCCATCCCATCAAACTATTTATGGTATGGGCTGCCAAAAGTAGTCCAGCCGTTGCCGTAACATATACTACACTGCCTAATTCAGGTCCTTTTAGCAGGGGTATTTCCTGGGAATACACTACCTTAAGTCCTGAGTATATACCCTGTTTGCGGAGCTCTCGCCTTATCCTACGGGCTACTGGACAGATATTGGTATCTTTAATGTCGGCAATTTTAAGCAAAAGGGGATTAATCCGGTTAGCGGTACCCATGGAGCTAATAATGGGAATTTCCAGGTTCAGGCAGGTTTTGATCAAATGAATTTTATCCTGGAAAGAATCGATGGCATCAACCACATAATCATAGTTGCTTTGGCTAATGATAGAGCTGTTTCCTTCATTGTAGGGGCAGGTTAAGTAGTTCAGCTTTAGATCGGGATTAATCTCCAGCATCCTTTGAGCCATTACTTCAGCCTTATATTGGCCTATAGTATTGTTCAAGGCGGGCAACTGCCGGTTAATATTGCTTTCTTCCACCCGATCCGGGTCTATTATGGTTATCCGGCCTACCCCGCAGCGGCATAAAGCTTCGGCGGCATGAGAACCTACTCCCCCCAGGCCAACTACCGCAACCTGGGATGCTTTAAGTTTTTCCAGTCCTGCTTCTCCGGTCAGGAGCCCGGTCTTGTGAAAAAAACTGTCCCTACTGTTCATAAGCCGCCATCGACCTCATCTTATTCTTCAAAAGATCTGGAACTAGTTAAATAAGGCAAAAAAACACCCCACCGAGCCGTGGTCACCGTGGGTTTAACCTGCTTAGCAGGTGGGTGCCTTCCCGCATAATTGATGGATCCCCATACAGGGCATGCAGGCCTTACGCGGAGTCCAGGCTCCCTAAGTGTTGGTGTTGGAAAAACTTTTACGGCTTCTCACGTACACAGCAGGGATTCTCGTTCAATCTCTGGTTAGAAAAAATATACCACAGAATCAACAATTCAGCAAGAACGCAGGGCTGTAATAATCATCCAGAAAACATTTTTTCTACTTCTCCCGGATTCTAATGGCCAGCTCTCTGAGTTGCTTATTGCTGACGGCAGAGGGAGCATTGGTTAAGGGACAGGAAGCGCTCTGGGTTTTGGGAAAAGCTATAACGTCACGAATACTGTTTCTGCCCCCCATAATCATTATCAAGCGATCTATGCCAAATGCAATGCCCCCATGGGGTGGAGCACCATATTCAAATGAATCCAGCATATATCCGAATTTATCCCGCACTTCTTCCGGGGATAGGCCCAAGAGTGAAAAGACTTTTTCCTGCCACTGTCTCTGGTGGATTCTTATGCTGCCTCCCCCAATTTCAGTACCGTTCAAGACTAGGTCATAAGCTCTGGCTTTGATCTTTTCGGGATTATTATCCATTTTATCCAAAGCCGACACCTTAGGAGCAGTAAACATATGATGAACGGCTACATAACGCTCTTCTTCCTGATCGTATGCAAAGAGGGGGAAATCATATATCCATACAAAATTAAGCTCATTCCTATCAATCAAGTCCAGTCTACGAGCCAGTTCCATTCTTAAAAATCCCAACACTCGCGATACTACTTCCTGCTTATCAGCGGCAAATAGTATCAGGTCTCCGGGTTGGGCGGCCAAGGCGGACATTATCTCTTCTATTTCCTGTTCCTTTAGAAACTTGGTAATGGGTGATTTAAGCTCATTTTCACCCACTACAATCCAGGCCATACCTTTGGCTCCATAGTCAATGGCTAATTGCCCCAGCTGATCGATTTCCCGTCTTTTAAAGGAGGCGCAGCCCTGGGCATTGATGGCTCTTACCACTCCCCCGGCCTGAATGGCCTTGGAGAATACCTGAAACTGAGATTGGGCTAGAATTTCGCTCAGATCTACTATTTCTAATCCAAATCTGAGATCCGGGGCATCACTGCCATATTTCTTCATGGCCTCATCATAGGACAGACGTGGAAAAGGAGTATTAATATTTTTATCCAGGCCTACTTGGAATATTAAGGCCATCATTTCTTCCATCAACCCCATGATATCTTCTTCATCTATAAAGGACATTTCAATATCCAATTGAGTAAATTCCGGCTGCCGGTCAGCCCTCAGGTCTTCATCCCGAAAACATCTGGCAACCTGAAAATACCTCTCCATACCTGCTACCATCAGTAATTGTTTAAATATCTGGGGAGATTGGGGCAAGGCAAAGAATTCCCCGTGGTGCACCCGGCTGGGAACCAGATAATCCCGAGCCCCTTCCGGACTGCTCTTGGTCAACATGGGGGTTTCAATTTCCAGAAAACCTCTATCATCCAAGAAATCCCGCATAGTTTTCACTACCCGGTGCCTGAGCATGAGGTTTTCCCTCATCTCTCCTCTTCGCAGATCCAGGTAGCGATATTTCAGGCGCAAATTCTCATCCACTTCAATATCATCTTCAATATAGAAGGGAGGAGTTTTTGCAGTATTCATGATGGCCATTTTCTCCACATAGATCTCTATTTTACCGGTTTTCAGATTAGGATTCTCTGTGTCCGCTGGCCGCAGACTCACCTTGCCCTGTACCGCTACCACATATTCGCTTCTAACCTGTTCGGCTAGATGGAAGGCCTCCCGGTTAACTTTAGGACTGAATACTACCTGAATAAGACCTGAACGATCACGCAGATCAATAAATATAAGTCCTCCATGATCCCTTCTGCTGTCCACCCAGCCATTCAATACTACCTGGACCCCAACATCTTTAACCTCCAGGCTAGTAGCATTATGAGTTCTTTTCATCCGCCTATATCCTCCTAATCTATCAGCAAAGTTCTGCTTACAGCACGTAGCATATCATGGGCTGCCACCTGAAACTGTTCCTTGGTACGCATATTCCTTAAAGTAATAAAGCCTTTTTGTACCTCTTCTTCTCCCAAGAGGATTACTATGCGGGCTCCCAGTTTATCAGCATATTTCATCTGAGCTCGGGCTTTACGATGGCTATAATCCTTCTCAGCCTTAATACCGGCTCTCCGCAATTCTTGCAGCTTTTCCATGCCCTGGGCTTCATAAGCTGCATCCATGACAACTATGAAAACGTCAATTTCATCCGGTGGGGGCATTTTTTCTCCCCGCTTTTCCACCGCTAATAACAGCCTTTCCAGCCCCAGGGCAAATCCTATTCCGGGTAGGTCAGGTCCACCGCACTGCTCCACCAGTCCATTATAACGGCCTCCACCTCCCACTGCACTCTGGGCTCCAATTTCCGGAATATGGATTTCAAAGGCAGTATTGGTATAATAATCCAGGCCTCGGACCAGCTTATCATCATGGATAAATGAAACCCCTTGTTGGTTTAGAGCTCCTTTTACCTGGGTATAGTGTTCCTGGCAATTCTCACAAAGGTGATTAGCGAGAGTGGGATAGCCTTTAATAGCCTGATGACAGGCATTATTTTTGCAATCCAAGACCCGCAAAGGGTTATTAATATATCTAGCCTGACAGTCCCTACACAAACTGTCCTGGTGGGGCCGAATATATTCTATCAGTTGCTGCCGATACTGATATCTGCATTGAGAACAGCCTACTGAATTAAGGTGTAATTCATATTCTTCCAGACCCAGGCGTTGCAGCACTTCCAGCAACAAGATAATTATTTCAGCATCCAAGTAAGGATTGTTGCTGCCGAAGGCTTCGACCCCAAACTGATGAAACTGCCTATATCTACCGGTCTGGGGACGATCATATCTGAACATGGGGCCCAGGTAGTACCATTTAACCGGCAATAAGCCTGCATAGCTGCTGTGTTCAATCAAGGCCCGAGCACAGGAAGCAGTACCCTCTGGACGCAGGGTAAGACTGCGGCCTGACTTATCATTAAAGGTATACATTTCTTTGCTTACTATATCAGTAGTTTCGCCTACCCCGCGTTGAAACAGCTCGGTGTGTTCAAATATGGGCACTCTTATTTCCCGATATCCGAAAACTTCTGCCGTTTCTCTTATAATTCGCTCAATATACTGCCACTTGGAAGAATCCTCAGGCAGAATGTCGTATGTTCCTCTGGGAGCTTTGGTCAGCATATATTTCCTCCGAACCTTAATTATCCCAGTATTTATACCAGGCATGGTTTTCATTCCTTGGATAATTCTAATTTAAGGCCCAGAGCTTGTCAACTTTGCGTTTTATCAGCTTTTCGATTGATTCCACATAAGCTAGAGGGTCTTTAGGCTGGTAAGCGGAAGAAAGCCGCCAATCAGCAGGTCGGATAAACTTGCTGGCTGCACCTCCTCCCAGACCGATGATGGTTTGCCTTTCTTCCATCATCTGTATATTATAGAGACATTCCTCTTTAGGCTGGGCATAACCGATATTTTCCATGGCCGCTGACATGTATTTTTGCCGGTACAGGTAGTAAGGTCTATAACCGGCGGCCCGCAAGGAATCGGAAAACAATTCCGCCCCTTTTTGTACTTCACTTACCCGTTTCGTTTTGTGTGTTGCCTCCTCCTCGGCCATGAGGGAACCTCTTTTACGGGCCAAGGTGTGCACAGTTATATTATCCGGGTTCAATTCGAGAATCTTCTCTGCTGTGTAAAGGTATTCCGGGATGCCTTCTCCCGGTAATCCCACTATTAAGTCCATATTTAATTTTTCAATACCTGCTGTTCTTACCCATTCCAGCGATCGCAACACTCCTTTCTGATCATGATTCCGGCCTATCCTTTGCAAGGTGGAATCATTCATTGTTTGAGGATTAACGCAAATCCGGTTTACCCCGGCCTGTTTCATAATACTTAATTTAGTGGGGGTCAGGGTATCGGGTCTGCCTGCCTCTACTGTGATCTCCTGGGTTGACGGGCTAACGAAGCGTTCTTGCAACAAATTCAGCAATCTTTCCAGATCCCTTTCGGAGAGCACAGTAGGGGTACCTCCGCCAATATAGATGCTTTGTATGGCTATCCCCTGCTCTTGCAGGAAATCTCCGATCTGCTCCACCTCATAATGCAAGGCCTTTAAAAAGGGGTTCAACTGCTCTTCGTAGTTATTCAACACCGCAGCCGGAAAAGAACAATAATAACAACGACTAGGGCAAAAAGGAATACCTATATATACACTATAAAACTTCCGGGCCATTGCCTGAGAAAGCAAAAAGGGCCGATTATTTAAGGCTACCTCCAACAACAGGGCTGCTTTTTCAGCTTGCAGCATATAATCATGGTGTAAAATACCCTTTATTTCAGCTGGGCTGAATCCTTGATCAAATAAACGGTGTACCAGCTTAACCGGTCTGACCCCAGTTAAAATGCCGTAGGGATTGATGTTTCTCCCACTGTGCTCACAGAGTAAATGATAGGCAAAACGGCGGACCAGGAACTTGCTCTCTGGGCTCAGCTCAGTCTCTTGTATTACCCATCTATGCTTTTCACTTTTTACCGTTTTTCGATCTGGACCATCTATAGCTCCCTGGATAATGAGCTGCTTTTCCTCTTGGGCTATATTTACCTGAATGCTAAGGGCCCCCTGGGGAACCGGAGCTATTACCATCCGGCATCCGGGAAAAGCCAGGCGGATCAATTCATGTAATGATGCATAGAGCTGTTCTGGCTTAAAATCACAATAAACTAGCATGGTATATCTCCTTTTCGCTATAGGAACCTAAAAGTTTAAGCTCCTGGCAATAATGCCGCAGTTCTTCCATAGCCTGGTTTAACGCTTCCTGCTCCCCGCCTACCTCAACTTCAATATAGAAAGAAAACCTGCCCTGGCTCTTGCTATGGGAGCGGGATTCAATTTTCACCAGATTTAAATCCTTAAGGGCAAAAATCTCCAGAGCCTGGTATAGACTACCAGGAATATCGGGCAGGGAACAAATCAAGCTGGCTTTTTCCCCGACCTGGATATCAGTACCCTGTCGGCCAATATGCAAAAAACGAGTAGTATTAGATTGGTTCTGTATATCCATTTCTATTACTTCCAAACCATAAATGCCTGCCCCTCTTAAGTTGCCAATTGCAGCGGCTTTCCTGCTCTCCCTCCCTGCCATTTGCAAGGCTTGGGCGGTACTGCTGCTTATTTCGCTTCTAAGCCCATTCAGATTATCCCGGATGAAATCCGAGCACTGCAGCAAAGCCATGGGATGAGATATAAGCAGTTCAAGCTCTTCCCTGGCATATTTTTGTCTGCCTATTAGGTGCTGACGAACCGGCATGATAATTTCTCCCTTGATAACTACCGGGTACTCCTGCAGACAGTTTATACAGACGTCTATGGAACCGGCTTGAGAGTTGTCAATAGGAACTATTAAATCCTCTACTTCTCCTCCCATCAACATATGAAACAGGGCAGGAATACTAGGGGCAGCCGCTACTACCACCTCCGGTCCCCAATATAACTGGGCCGCCTCTTCACTGAAGGTACCCCTGGGACCTAAAACCCCACACAACATTTTACTTCACCCTCTTTCCGCAAGCCCGAGCTATGGGGTCGAGCTCACGCATCAATTGGCTGAAGCCCTTGGGGGTAAGGGATTGGGGTCCATCCGACCAGGCCTTTTCTGGGTGAGGGTGGACCTCTATCATAAGGCCATCAGCACCAGCGGCCAAAGCAGCCCGAGCCATGGGAAGGACCAGGCTCTTTACCCCGGTGCCATGACTGGGATCTACCATTACCGGCAAATGGGATAGTTCCTTAAGCAGAGCCACTCCAGACAGATCCAGGGTATTGCGGGTCCAGGGCTCAGCACTTCTTATTCCCCGTTCACACATAATCACCTGCTGGTTGCCCCCGGCTAGTATATATTCTGCCGCCAAGAGCCATTCTTCCACCGTTGCTGATATTCCCCTTTTGAGTACTACCGGTTTATCCAGCCGACCCAGCTTCTTCAGCAGTGAATAATTATACATATTGCGAGCTCCCACCTGCAAGATATCGGCATAATCCAATAGCATTTCAATGTCCTGGCTATCCATAAGCTCAGTAACCACCGGCATATTCATTTGCTGCCCCACCCGAGCCAAAATCTTAAGTCCCTCCTCCCCGTGTCCCTGGAAACTGTAGGGGGAAGTACGAGGTTTATAGGCTCCTCCCCGCAAGATGGAAGCCCCCGCTGCTCTGACCTTGAAAGCTGTTTCCTTTAACAGCTCTTCGCTTTCAACAGCACAGGGACCAGCTACCACTACGGTTTTTTCCCCTCCCACTATGCAACCCTTTATATTCACCAGGGTATTCTGGGGCTGACTGCCACGAGAGACCAGCAAGTGACTGTTTTCCTTAAGCAATTGGTGATTCATAAGCAAACCTCCTTAATTTTTTTATAACCCCAGGGCCAACCACAATCATAAATTTGCTCCCACTTGCGGGCTAAACTCACGCCTTGCTTGGACAACTTACTTTAGCTGCTATCTGCATTTAATATTTACCATAAACTTTGGTTTGGCAGGATGGCCGGCCCTACCAAACCTTAATCCTAAAGCTACTTTCCCATAAAATACAAATAACCTCTCATCCGTCTAGGGACGAGAGGTTTAAATACTTCCCGCGGTACCACCCTGATTGGTCAAAGATACCCACTCAAACAAGATACGGGATAAACTGAACTTAATAAGCTAGCAGGCTTAGAGCAAAATGCGGGGAGCTGATTGAACCAGTCTGACCTCCGACTTAAGGGCTAGACTCCGGGAAGCATCAGGTATTAGCTCTAATGCCCCATAATAACAAAAAACTTCTCTATCCACTATGGGACGAGAAGCGTTTGCTGCCCGCGGTACCACCCAATTTGCCATTTGGCCCGCTTAGAATAAGATACAGGAAATATCCGATATCCCCTCTCTTTTAACGGTAAGAGTTCCGCCACGACCTACTTGCAAATGTTTCAGCCGGGTGCTCCTGAGTGAACTTCAATAGGCTTCCTTATGGAAATGCTTACAGCCGATGACATTTCTTCTCTGTATAATTTCACCTATCTACTTTACTCATTCATGGCATTTATTATATATGTCGTCATACTATCACATTAGTGCTGCCAAGTAAAGCATAAATTAAGTTCAGGTTTAGCCCTGAGTATCTTAATAGCCCTCAGGGCAGTATGCCCTGACTTACATAGTCTCATTAATAAATGGATTGTGTTTGCGCTCAAAACCAATGGTAGTAGCTGGTCCGTGACCAGGATAACAAACCACATCGTCCTCATAGCACAAGAGTTTTTCTTTAATATTTTGAATAAGTTGAGGATAGGAACCACCCGGAAAATCGGTTCTTCCTATGGAGCCCTGGAACAAGGTATCCCCAACAAATATTATTTTGTCTATCTTGAGGCAGATACCACCCTTACTATGGCCTGGTGTATGAATTACTTCCAGTTCCACGGTTTTGCCTATTTTTATTATATCGCCCTCGTCGATAAATTGATCAGCTGGGGGACTGGTTACCTTGCTGCCCATCATGAAAGAGAAATTGGATACGGCATTTTCCAGCATCTGGCCATCATCTTTATGAATTAAGATTTTAGCTCCGGTAGCATCCTTAACCCCGCGATTGGCCCCGATATGGTCTATATGTCCATGGGTGTTGATTATATAAATAGCTTTCAAGTTGTCTTGTTCTAAAAGCTTAAGAATGGCCGGAGCATTTCCCCCGGGATCAATAACTGCCACCTTTCTGGTTTCTTCACACCCTACAATATAACAGTTAACCCCCATAGCGCTTATTTCCAAGCCTTTTAATATCATTTTATATACCTCCTACTAAAACATTTTCTCACTATCCAGCAAAATGGTCACTGGTCCATCATTGTCAATCTTCACCAGCATTTCCGCCCCAAATTCACCGGTTGCCACCCCAATCCCCTTTCTCCTTAAATAGTCAATGCTATACTCATAAAGAGCCCTGGCCTCTTCAGGTAAAGCAGCCTCGCTAAATCCAGGTCTTCTACCTTTACGGGCATCTCCGTAAAGGGTAAACTGGCTCACTAACAAAATCTCTCCCCCTATATTCACCAGGGAGCGGTTCATTTTTCCATCCTCATCTGGGAAAATCCGCAGATTAATTATTTTATCCATCATATACTCAGCGTCTTTAGCGGTATCCCCTTGTTTGATGCCCAGTAAGACCATTAATCCCAAGCCGATCTGGCCCAGGGTTCTATTGTCAACTATTACTTTGCTGCCCTTAGTCCTTTGAATAACCGCCCTCACTTTATTCGCTCCTTACCTCTCCTGGCAATACCCTTCTTACGTCCATTACATCTCTTATTTTCTGTATTCTCTGTACCAATGCCTGCAATTGGTGCATATCTTTAATTTCCAGTTTAAAATTCATTACCACCCAGTTCTTTTTGGTCAGACGAGAAAATACCGAAATAATATGCACTCTGGTATCATTGATTTCCAACATAACATCAGCTGTCATCCGCGGTCTATCCAATGCCCGCACTTCCAGTTCAACACTGTACAGTCCTTTATCATCGGCCCATTCCACTTCAATGGTTCGCTCCTTCTCATGTTTCAGATAATTGAGCATATTAGGGCAATCCCGTCGGTGTACTGATACTCCCCGTCCCCGAGTGATATACCCCAGTACACTATCACCTGGCAGTGGATTACAGCATCTAGCCAGCCTGATAGCCACATCATCCACCCCTTTTATCCTTAAAGCGGTGGTTTCTCTTTCGTGCTGAATGATGCTGCTGTGCACAGGCAGTGGCGCAATATCCTCCACCTGGGCATCGTGAAAATAAAGTTCCTTTTGCTTGTTAATAACTTGATTCACCGTAACGGCCCCATCGCCTACGGCGGCAAACAGGTCTTCAATCGAGGCAAAACTAAATCGTTTGCTTACTTCCATGAGCATTTCTTCTTTTAACAGCTCTTTAGGAGAAAGATGCCTTTTCTTCATCTCCTGTTCCAGCATATCATGACCCTTAAGTATATTGGATTGCCTTTGCTCTTTTTTAAACCACTGTTTTATCCGGTTTCGGGCTGAGGAGGTTTTAACAAAATTCAACCAATCGTGGGAAGGTCCGGGAGAATTTTTAGAAGTAATTATTTCTACAATATCACCGTTATTGAGCTGATAATCCAGTGGTACAATACGGCCATTTACCCGGGCCCCGGTACAACGATGACCCACCTCGGTATGAACCCGGTAGGCAAAATCTACCGGACAAGAGCCTTTAGGCAATTCATATACGTCGCTTTTGGGAGTAAATACATATACAGTGTCATCAAACAAATCTATCTTCAGGGACTCCATAAATTCACCGGTATCATTAATATCCTGCTGCCATTCCAGAATGCTGCGCAGCCAAGCCATTTTCTTATCCGCTTTCCTGGCTGCTGCGCTTTCACCCTCTTTATACTTCCAATGGGCAGCTATACCAAACTCAGCGGTCTTATGCATCTCCCAGGTGCGCACCTGCACTTCAAAGGGCTCCCCCCCTTTGCCAATAACCGTAGTATGTAAAGATTGATACATATTGGGCTTGGGAGTAGCAATATAATCCTTAAACCGACCTGGCAAGGGAGTCCACATGGTGTGAATTACACCTAACACCCCATAACAAACCCAAATATCATCTACTACCACCCGAATAGCAATTTTATCATATATTTCATCTATGTCTTTGTTTTGTTTTAGCATTTTTTTATAGATACTGTAGATGTTCTTAGGCCGCCCTTTAATATCGGCGTTTATGCCAGTTTTATCCAGACCATCCCGCAGTTGCTGAATAAGATCATTAACATATTCTTCTCTCTCCCGCCTTTTTTTCTTCAGGCGGCTGGCAACTTCACGATAGGTACTATGGTTAAGATAGGAAAAGGCCAGGTCTTCCAATTCCCACTTAAACCTAAAAATACCCAGACGATGGGCCAAAGGGGCAAATATTTCCATGGTCTCCTGGGAGATTTCCTGCTGTTTACGTTCACTCTGATAATCCAGGGTACGCATGTTATGGAGCCGGTCAGCCAATTTTATCAATAAGACTCTGATATCCCGGGCCATGGCTAAAAACATCTTGCGCAGGTTTTCGGCCTGGGCATCTTCTCGGGACTTGAAATTGATTCGGCTTAATTTGGTTACCCCATCTACCAGGAGGGCTATTTCTTCCCCAAACATGAGCAGAATATCCTTATAAGTATATCTGGTATCTTCCACTACATCATGCAAAAGGGCAGCACATATCGAGGCGGCATCCATTTCAATTTCAGCCAGAATTAATGCCACTTCCAATGGATGGGTTATATAAGGCTCTCCTGATATCCTCTTTTGTCCTTCATGGGCTTGATCAGCCAGCTCAAAGGCTTTAACAATTAAATCCGTATTAGCCCCCGAGTCATAGCTCAAGACACAATCTAGTAAAGGCTGAACCTGAACACACATAATATCACCCTAAAAAGATTTTTATGTCATTGGTAAAATCAACTAGTGCCTGTTTTTCCTGCTTTCCTTCTCGGTAATAAGGTGATTTACTAACTGGAAATTGCTTATTCCCTGAATTTTTTAGCTTTATTTCAATAATACTACCCTTTTTATTTATTTGACACAAGCCAAGATCCACCAGAATATGCAAGGACCCTAGCAGACATGGAATAGAATATTCTTGGCCCAGTTGCCGGTTAAGCTTGGCCAGCAAATCGGCTATTTCCATATTTATAACCCGTTTCCCATAAGCCTGCAATCCTTCCCATACAGATTCAACAATATCCCGGGGGGGATATACTCGGTTTAGGTAGTGCCAATTTAAGCTGATATCCTTTTTGGAAAACAATGCTCCTGCATTCACACCAGCCTCCTGCAACTGTTCCCAAACCAATCGGGCTTCGAAATGGCTGAAAGGTGCATCAGCAAACAAGACCTGGTCAAATTTATAGTCAAAGGTATTGCAGCCGCTATAAGCTCCATCAGTCAAAAGAGCGCTCTTTTGGGTTTGCCAGAATTCCTGCCTGACTTTCCGCCGCTGGTTTAAGCTTTTTAAACCAGCCTCTATTTTAACAGTGGGTATTTGCAGGCTAATGTTTTTGATAGTCCTGGGGCGATTGGCATAAATAAGGGTTTTTCCCGAATAAGCCCTGGCTTGGGCTACTCTTTTCCATTCCATATTTCTAGGTTTATGGTCAATAGTTTCAATTGCACAGTTTCTTAAAGGATAGTGCCCATTAGGCTCGATAACATCAGGCCAAGCCTGAATTAGCAGGCAGAGTTGGGATGGACACTCATGCTGCTCCAGCAAAAGGTTCAGATAAGCCCTGGTGGTCAAGTATATTTTATTTCTTCCCTGAAGAAAATCATATTCGCATTTTTTTCGGTGAACAGCTGGCAAGCGCCCGTGTAGTTCAGCTATAAGATCAGGGCGGAAAAAACTCTGCAATACCTGAAGCTGACGGATAAGGGTCCGATAAGTAGGTGATACAAAGAGCACCGGCCGATTATGGTATAATTCTCCCAAAGATTTTTCCACTACTCGAACTAATGATGAGCTGAAGCTGTTCTGGGAATAAGTGTCAGGCTGGTAAGAAGGCTTCATATCTTTAAGCTTTAGCTGCAGGCTTTTCTGACCTCTAAACTCATTTTGCACCAACTCAAAACATTGGTCATGATAGCAGGTGTTGGTAGGGCACTTAGCCAGGTCCGCCCGATTGAAAGCAATGAGGGCTAAACGCTTGCTCCCTACTTGACCCCGAAAATGCCCCTGACCTACCAACCCGGCCGAATATATGGGGGTATTCCTTAAAGCCAGGACTGGCATGGGATTACCTTCTCCACAGGGTTGAAAGCTCTGCAGCTCACCCAGCAAGGTCAAGTTTATATCATCCAATTCCACTTCCAGATCTATGTACTGTCGCCGCCTTAGCTTTTCAGAAGGGTAGTTCTTTTCAGACCAATTATTAATAGCCTTGCTAAAATCCAGACCATCCATTTTATTCAAAGTAAGTCCGGCTGCCAGCTTGTGCCCGCCAAACTGCAACAAGTAACTTTGGCAATATTCCAGGGCTTGGTACAAATCAAACCCCGGAATGCTGCGACCAGAGCCTTTGCCTATCTCTTTATCCCAGGATATTAAAATACTGGGACGATGATAACGATCACATAAGCGGGAAGCCACAATGCCAATGACGCCTTGGTGCCATCCTTCCCCTCCCAACACCAGGACCGGGTCCTGGGACATTTGCTCCCGGTCAATGGTCGCTATTGCTTCCTGGTAAATCATATCTTCTATGGAGCGGCGTTGGACATTCAGCTCACTCAGCAGTTTAGCCTGTTCTATGGCCTGGTCTCGGTCCCGGGCCAGCAGTAATTCAATGCTGATACTGGCATTTTGCAGACGACCGGCTGAGTTTAGCCGGGGAGCCAAAGCAAAGCCTACCTGAGTGGGAAGCAAAGTTTTATCCTGCAATCCGCATTCGGCCATCAAGGCCTGCAGGCCCACTCTGGTGGTTTGAGCCAGCTTTTTCAGTCCATATTTGACATAAATCCTATTATCCCCGGTTAAAGGCACTATATCGGCAATAGTTGCTAGAGCCACCAGATCCAGCCATTGGTAAACATCTATTCCCTCTTCTTGACCAAGAGCCTGAGCTAAATTGAAGGCCACTCCCACTCCGGCCAGATCCTTATTTTTCTCATTACCATCAATACGGGGATTAATGATGGCTACCACCCGGGGTATTTCCTCCCCAGGAGTATGGTGATCGGTTATTATAATGTCCAATCCCTTTTCGGCCGCAATTTCCGCTTCCTTGAGGGATTTAATTCCACAATCCACGCTTATAACCAGAGTGTATCCCCGATCGGCCAAGGTTTCTACTGCTTCCAGGTTCAAGCCATAGCCTTCAGTAAAGCGTCCCGGAACATAATAGTCCACCGGATAACCCAGCTGATCAAAACAATCTTTTAAGAGCACTATACTGCATATACCATCTACATCATAATCACCATAGATGATTATTTTCTCTTTTCTTGCTATGGCCTGTTTTATCCTCTTAACCGCAGCCTGCATCCCGCCCATGCTATAAGGAGGGCTTAAATCCTTGAGTTCACCATACAAAAAACTCTGAGCCTGTACCGTGGAATCTATTCCCCTTTGCACTAATAATCTGGCTACAATTGGTGAGATATTCAGCTCTTGCTGTAGCTCTTGGGCTTTATCTTCATCAAAAGATTTAAACTGCCAATAAGATTTCAACTGCATGAGAACCTCCATGAATTGCTGATAAGGCAATAAAGAGAATAGGCTTCTCCCGCAAACGGGATCCTTTACCTAAACCCTATTTAAATACCTTTATTAAGTATGAAATACTCCGGCGGGTCGGCGTTAATATCGCCCGATTTATAAGATAAATTATAACCCATTGTTACTACTCTGAGGGGATTTTTTCTTGTCTTTAATCTCAAAGCATATCTGGATAACGGGAAAACAATTAGCTCAACAAAATCTCCTTTAATAATTATGGCCAAGTATCATTGCATAGGATAAGCTTTCTGTATACAATGCTTATTAACCGGGCTTTGGGCGGTTTAACTAAGTAAACCCGCCCTATCCGGTTTGCACCAAAGATATAAAACCGGCTGGTAGGAAAATAGAAAGCAGATTTTTTTATGATACCAGGACTGATGAAAAGTTAAACCAGGGAGGTAGAAATGAAGCAAGAAATGATTAATCGAATTAACGAATTGGCCCGGATAAAAAGGCAAACCGGCCTAACTCCAGAACAAGCACAGGAACAGAAAGAATTGTATCGCCAATATCTAGATTTTATTAAGCAGGGGGTAAAGGCTGCTCTAGATGATGCTCAGGCCAGAACCGGAAGCTGTTCCTGTGGCGATTCCAGTTGTAAGCATAAGCATTAGGACCGAGGTCAAAATAAGGCTCATCTTAGCCTGACTTCCCAGCTGGAGGGCTGAATCAAAAAGCATATTATACTATTTCCATTATAAACCGGTTCGAAATATTACCTCCGGATCATAAAATATGATTGATTGAGTTTCAAGGAGGAGGTTTTAGGCTTTTGGCAGAGATCAGACATATGTATCCGGGTGGTAATACCCGTTATGGTTTTTACTCCTTGTACGAGTACCTGATTTGGCCCCAAGTGGAACGTAAAATCATTTTAAAGGGTGGCCCTGGAACCGGCAAATCCACTCTTATGAAAAGGATAGGCAAATTCCTAGCTGATAAAGGCTTGGATATGGAATATCATTGGTGCTCATCTGATGACAATTCTCTCGATGGCATAGTAATCGGCCAGCATCAAATAGGCATAGTGGATGGTACCCATCCCCATGTAATTGATGCAGCTTATCCGGGAGCAGTAGATGAAATCTTAAACCTGGGGCAATTCTGGAACCGTCGGCAGATCAGGTCCTCCCGGGACAGTATCAGAGAATTAACCCAGAGTATCAAGAGGTATTTCACTTTGGCCTATCTCCGTCTGCGGGAATGTGCTATTGCCTATGAAGAGTTGCAGTCCTATCACAGATTAGCCTTGGATCAATCAGCCTGGACCCGAAACGCCCTGGCTCTATCGGCTGACTTCTTGCGGGATGAAGTTCCTACTTTTCGGAAGCCCCGCCATCTTTTTGCCGCCGCAATTACTCCCAGCGGAGTAAATACCAGTATCGACCGCCTGCTCCCGGAAAATTTCTCCATTTTTGCAGTAAAAGGAAATCCAGGGAGTGGTATAAAAGAATTATTCAAAAATATCGAAAGCAATCTGCTAGTAAATGGTATTTACGCTGAAATCTATCATAATCCTTTCGATCCCTTGGAAATAGACCTGATAATTTTGCCTCAAAGTAAAAAAGCACTGCTGGATAACAGTTCCCATACCGTAGATTATGAAAAGAAATTGGCTAATCCCAAATACCGGCGCATATTGGATTTCAATGAGCTTTTAAGCCCTGGGGTTCTGGACCCACATGCCAAATCCATGGCCCTTAGCAGGGATAGATGGGAAGCCGGGATTAAAGATGCAGTTAATTTCATTGCCCAGGCTAAGAAAAGCCATGATGAGTTGGAAGCTTATTATATACCGGCAATGGACTTTGCCGCCATAGACACCTTGGGAGATAAACTGCAGCAGGAGCTGTGGCTGGAAGTGCAGGGTTAAAACGGTGACAGTGAGGTCCATTTTCACCTCGTCCACAGCAATGCCCTGACTAGCTCCCCCTTTTTTCCCTGCCCCGGTTTTAGATCCAGGATCAATGGAAGGTCTTGGGGAAATGCATTCCAGTCATTCAGGACCCTGGCCCTGCCTTCGCCTGGACCGATAAATATCATTTCGGCCCTTCGCAAACAGCGCCTGTCAGATATTTTTTTTACTGGTGATGCCAGAAGTATATCCAGCCATTTTTGTTCCTGCTGTACTGCCCCCTGCAAGATCAATAAGACCGGTTTTATCAATACCTCAAACAGCAGGCTGACCGCCCCCGGATGGCCAGCCAGGTTGTATAGAAGTTTGTCTTGATATACTGCTGCTGCTGAACTGCGACCAGGGATAATGTCTATCCCCTTGAATAGGGTGGAAAGATTGAGTTCACGCCAGGATTCCTGGACCAAATCGGCCAGACCGCTACCCGTGCCCCCACTAATAACTATCATATCAGCAATCTTGGCACCCCTCCCGATCTCCCGGATGATCATCTGCTTCTCATCAAGGACTCCCCCTTCAGCCAGGACTGGAATGGCACCGGCCAGGGCTAGCTTAGCAGCCAATAAGCTTCGGTTACTATGATAAATCTGCCCTGGCTGCAATGGTTTCCCGGGTAAAACCAGTTCATCACCGGTATTTATTATATATACTCGGGGACGCCGGTAAACCAGCACCTTTTCCACTCCGCACGAAGCCATCCGTTCAATCCGTTCGGCATCCAGCACTTCCCCAGTTTGGAGTAGCTTAAGGCCTAGCGGAATATCGCTTCCCTGCCGTTGTATATTGGCTCCTGGCTTAAGTTGGCATCGTGGATAAATCATTCCATCTTTTTCTATTACATCTTCCTGTTTATAAATGGCAGCAGTACCCTTAGGCAGCAAGGCACCGGTCATTATTCTTGCGGTTTGCCCCTTCCCAATATCATTTATTATGCTGGTTCCGGCCATTACCTGGGCTATGAGCTCTAAGGATGATCTTTCATCAATAGTCAGTAAATCTTCCTGAGATACAGCAAAGCCATCCACCCCAGAGCGATCAAAACCGGGGACACTTATGGGGGCATAATAATCCTGAGCTGATACCCTCTGCACTGCTTCATTTATACTTACATACTCGGAATCCAGCGGACAAACCCATTTTTTGCCCAGGGCCACCGCATCCTCCAAACTTATAGCCAAATCCTTTCCCCTTTCTAAAAAAGCCAGGCATCCACCATACTGCCGGCCAGTACTCCCTGCTGCTCATAGGGTATATGGATATAGGCCGAAGCCTGAGCCAAAATACTCATCAATCCTGACTTGCCCAAAAGGGGATTTCCCCATGGTTCCAGGCCTCTTTCCTCTTCGCTTATACTGATGGGAATAAAATCATCCCGACCGGGCTGAGAGGCAATATTTTGGCTTATTTTTACCCTTATCTTATGTTTGCCAACAGCCTTAAGAAAAGGACGGCAAATGATATTAAACATCATCAAAGCAGATACTGGATGCCCGGGCAATCCAATTACTAATTGATCTTTTATTTTAACCGCCAAAGTTGGCTTGCCCGGCTTAACCGCCAAACCATGAAAAAGCAGTTCGGCTCCAGGAATTGACATCAAACAGTCAATGGTTACATCCATAATTCCTACCGAACTCCCTCCCGACAACAGCAGAACATGGTTTTCCGCCAAAGCTTGCTGCACCCCTTCCCTTAAGGCTGGCAAATCATCTTTGATAACGGGATAGGTGGCAGGTACACAACCGCAGTCCTCTACCGCCGCAGCCAGGGCATAAGTGTTAACATCCCTCACCTGTCCTGGTCCAGGCTGGGCTTTAATGGAAACAATCTCATCACCGGTAGAAATAACACCTATTCGATAAGCCTCATAAACACCAAGCTGTTCTATTCCCAGTGAGGCTAAGAAGCCTATATCCTGCGGCCGGAGCAGATGGCCCGGAGCAAACAGGCTTTGACCCTGGCTTACATCCTCCCCTTTAAGCATCAAGTTTTCCCCCGGTCCTACCGGACGATAAAGCAAAACAGTATCATCACCTAAACTTTCGGTATATTCCACCATCACTACCGCATCGGCTCCAGCAGGCATCATTCCTCCCGTTGGTATCCAGGCACATTGTCCCCGAGCTATTTCAATAGCAGGGGCCTCCCCCATTTTGATTTCCCCCTGATAATTAAGATAGGCGGGCAAGGATTCACTGCTGCCAAAACTGTCCCCCGCCTTCAGGGCGTATCCGTCTACGGTAGAGCGGTCAAAAGCCGGCAGATCTTCGGATCCCACGATTTCCTGGGCCAATACGCAACCAGAAGCCGCCAACAGGTGGCAACGTTGAATACTGCGAAGGGGAAAGCAAATATTAAGTCTTTCTATAGCTTCTTCATATTTAACCACTTTCAAAAACTCGGCCATTTTTAACACCTCACGGTTTCTATATATAGTCAATTTTATCATACCTGATAGTGAACTGCTCCCCTTCATGCTTTGCTAAATGCAAGCATTTCTCCCTATCACCATCATTGCCAATTATTGGCGGGAGTACCCTCTATAATCAGTTTATAAGTTATCTATTATCATACTGATTCATACTGATTAGTTTTCTAAAAATTAACCGACAGGCTACTTCTTACTCAATTCAGTCTAATCCCGAAGGATCAAGCCAGCTCCCAAAACGGGGGCCTACTATACTTTTTCTTGCGGTAGCATTAAATAAACCCTCCTTTTAGCTTTTAATAGTGTTATACTGGATTGAAATATTACTATAGCAGGTGAAGAAATGGCGAGAACGGTATATATTAAAAACACTCCCTGGGAACAAGCCTTAGCCCTATTTCTTAAAAAGCTTGAGGAATATAGCTATTTTACTTTGGAAACCGAGACGGTAGAAGTCTGGTCCAGTTTGGATCGCATCTTGGCTGCCCCGGCTTACGCCCGCAGATCTTCACCCCATTACCCGGCCTCGGCCATGGATGGTATTGCAGTACGGGCAGCGGATACTTATGGAGCCAGTGAAATCAATCCCATAAGGTTGGATAATGATAAATATATCGAAGTAGATACTGGCGATTACGTACCTCAGATTTTTGATGCAGTTGTCATGATAGAGGACGTTAATTATGAACAGGGGCAGGCCGTACTGATTAAACCAGCTGTTCCCTGGCAGCATATCCGCTCGGTAGGCGAAGACCTGGTAGCCATGAATATGATTGCCCCTTCCTTAACCCCCATTGGTCCCTATGAACTAGCCTCTTTGATCACCGCAGCTATTAATGAGCTGGAGGTAGTCAAGCAGCCGCTAGTAGCTATAATTCCTACTGGCACCGAACTGCTGGACCGGGGCAGTGATGATATGAATCCTGGCGAAATAGTAGAATCCAACAGTAAAATGCTGATGGCTTTATGTCAGCAATGGGGAGCTAAGGCTTTACGCCATGAGATAGTGGCTGATGACCAAGATTGCTTACGGCAGGCGGTGCAAAGGGTTAAAGATCAAGCAGATATGATTGTTATCTGCTCCGGCTCTTCGGCCGGGCGTGAGGATTATACTTCATCTATTATAGATGAAACCGGTGAATTATTGGTTCATGGTATAGCCACTAAACCAGGCAAACCGGCTATCCTGGGTCTAATCGAAGGCAAGCCCGTAATCGGGGTGCCAGGATATCCCATTTCCGCTCAGTTGGTTTTCCAACTCTTTGCCAGGCCGGTTCTTTACCGAAAGCAAGGTCGGCAGATGCCAGCTGATACCGTGATCGACTGCCGGGTAGCTCGAAAAATAGCATCTCCCATGGGAGTAGACGAATTTATCCAAGTAAATGCAGCCCGAATAAAAAACCATTATCTGGCCTATCCGCTCAGCCGAGGGGCAGGAATAACCACCAGCCTGGTAAAAGCCGACGGAGTATTGCACATAGAACGGGGACAGGAAGGCCTGGAAGCTGGCAGTAGCTGTCAGATAGTCTTACATCGGCCCCAGGAAATACTGGATCGTACCCTGGTGTGTATTGGCAGCCACGACCTTTCTCTTGATTTCCTGACCGACCTTTTGCAAAGCTGTCACAATATACGCCTGGTTTCTACCAATGCCGGCAGCATGGGCGGAATATTTTCATTGATGAGAAGCGAATGCCATCTGGCTGGAGTACACCTTCTGGATGAAGATAAGGGCGATTATAATGTTAGTTATCTAAAAAAATACTTGCCTGACCGGCCTTGGATATTAATTAATCTACTGCACCGGGAGCAGGGATTGATTGTTAAAAAAGGCAATCCTTTCAGTATTAACGGGATCAAGGATTTGAGCGATAATAGAATTAGATATCTTAACCGACAGCAAGGAGCCGGCACCCGGGTTTTATTTGATTATTTACTGCGGCAAAGTGGGATAAGCCCTGATAGCATCAATGGATATTACCGGGAGGAATATACCCACTTGGCAGTAGCCGCAGCAGTAAAAAACGATACTGCCGATTGTGCTCTTGGTATATTTGCCAGCGCCCGGGCTCTGGATTTGGATTTTATTCCCCTAGCCGAAGAAAGCTACGATTTGTGCATATTGCAGGATCTGATAAAGCCCGATTATTTGGAAAGCTTGCGGCAAGTAATCGGCAGCAGGCAGTTCCGGCAAAGAGCATCAGATTTCGGAGGCTACAGCTTGAGAAACAGTGGGGATACCATTTATTCTTATCTATCATAACCTTTT
>CAZPSR010000009.1:0-22152 GCA_964589135.1 uncultured Syntrophomonas sp. | reverse complement strand
GAAGGACTTAGTGCTGAATATCAGGCCATTTCAGCCGGATTATTTGCCGCTGATGGATGGCCCGCATCTCCAGAGGCCTTGGAAGTAATGGAGGAATATGGAATAGATCTGTCTCGGCACCGGTCCAGACCACTGGACCAAGACCTGGTAGAGGAGGCGGATTTGATCCTGGTTATGACCCGGGGTCACTACAGCCAGGTGATCGAAAGGTATCAAAGCAGCCGGGATAAAACTTTTATCCTTAGTGAATGGGCTGGATGCCAGGGGCAGGAAATCTCAGATCCCTTTGGAATGGGTAAAGAGTCCTATAAAAAAAGTGCTGAACAGATAAGATCCATGTTAGAAAGAGTAATTAAAAAGTTATTCTAAGGATCTCAGTTGAACGTTTCATATTATTCAAAAACCAGCTTTTTAAAGCTTATTAGGGAAGGATCTTTCAGATCCCCCCTACGGGACTACAATGTGCACTTAACAGCACTGTTAAGGTAGCCCCTCTGCGGGACTACAATTTGCTGCGCAACTTCACTATTAAGGTTGTTTGGGCGCTGCCTGAAGGTGGATATTCTTGCAATGCTTGGCTAAATACGAAACAATTAATTAGGTAAATCCTCAATTAATAAAAGGAGTGAGATTAACTGATGATAATAGCAATAGGCAGTGACCATGCCGGTTTTTTGCTGAAGCAGGAAATAATCGAGGAGCTTCAGGGGCAAAATCATCAACTAATTGATTGTGGTGCTAATAGCAGCCAATCAGTAGATTATCCGGATATTGCCGAAAAAGTAGCCCATAAGGTGCTGGAGGACAATATTTTGGGTATTTTGATCTGTGGAACTGGCATAGGAATATCTATAGCAGCCAACAAGATACGGGGAATAAGAGCTGCCCTCTGTCACGATCCTTATTCTGCGGCCTTGGCCCGGGAACATAATGACGCCAATATAATAGCCATTGGATCCCGGGTAAGTGGTAATGGCATTGCCCTGGAGATGATAAAAACTTTTATAAACACCAAGTTTCAAGGAGGTAGACACCAGCTCAGAGTAGAAAAAATAGCTAGTCTCGAAATAAAATGTCAGGAAGGGAGTCGAGCCAGTGGATTATATTGAAAAATATGTTCAGGCAGTTGATCCGGAGATAGCTCAGGCTATTGGGCAGGAGGAATTGAGACAAAACCATAAATTGGAACTTATTGCCTCGGAGAACTTCGTTTCTCGTGCGGTTATGGCAGCCCAGGGTTGTGTAATGACTAACAAATATGCGGAAGGGTATCCGGGCAAACGTTATTACGGAGGTTGTGAGTTTGTTGATGTGGCAGAGGAATTAGCCCGGGAAAGGGCTAAGCAATTGTTCGGGGCTGAACATGCTAATGTTCAACCACATTCAGGCGCTCAAGCTAACACCGCGGTGTACTTTGCCGCCTTGAGTCCTGGCGATAAGGTTATGGGCATGAACCTTAATCATGGAGGACATCTGACTCATGGCAGTCCGGTCAATTTTTCCGGTAAGAACTACCAATTTGTTGATTATGGTGTCAACCCCGAGAGCGAGACCATTGACTATGATCAGCTACTGGATCTGGCCTTAAAAACTCGTCCCCGCATGATTGTAGCTGGAGCCAGTGCCTATCCCCGTATTATTGATTTTAAAAGGTTTAGAGAAATAGCCGATGAGGTAGGAGCATACTTATTTGTAGACATGGCTCACATTGCGGGGCTGGTAGCAGCTGGACTGCATCCCAATCCGGTGGAATATGCGGATTTTGTCAGTTCCACTACCCACAAGACCCTGCGTGGCCCTCGGGGAGGAATTATTCTCTGCGGTAAGGAATGGGCCAGAAAGATAGATAGCGCTGTTTTTCCCGGTATTCAGGGAGGACCCCTGATGCATGTTATTGCCGCCAAAGCCGTATGTTTTAAAGAAGCCCTGGCAGAACCATTTAAACAATACCAGCAAAATATTGTAGAAAATGCTGCAGCTTTGGCCGCTGCTTTAATAGAGAATGGCTTGAGGCTAGTATCGGGAGGAACTGACAACCATTTAATGCTGGTAGATGTTCGACCCAAAAATCTCAATGGCCAAGAAGCCGAAGCCATTCTGGAGTCAGTTAATATTACTGCAAATAAGAACACTATACCCTTTGATCCGGAAACCCCCTTTATAACCAGCGGAATTAGGTTGGGAACTCCGGCTCTTACCAGTCGGGGTTTTAATGCCGAAGACATGAAAAAAGTTGGGCTGGCTATTGCTAAGGCATTGAGCCATCCAGAGCAGGAAAAGGTACTGGCTGAAGTGCGGCTGGTAGTTGAAGAATTGTGCCAGAAACACCCGCTATACTAGAAAGACTTGATTAATAATCTTAGGGCAACAGGGACCGGGAGTTGCCGGTTCCTTATTACATAATGACAGGAGCATAGGGAATGGATAGTAAAACCCTTTCATTACCAAAACTTAATCAGTTATCACCCACCCTGGAATCTACTGCATTGAAGCTGATGGAAGAAACGGGAGAATTGGCCCAAGTAATCGGTAAATATAGGGGGCTTAGCGGAGAAAAAATTCTCCTGGATCAGAATACCATCGTGGAAGAAATTGCCAGGGAATTGCTGGATGTAGCTCAGACTGCCGTTACCATGATGTTCGTTATGGAGGAAGAATTTGGGGTTAATATCGACAGTGCCTTGGAGGCTCACCTGGCCAAACTGGAGCATAAGGGGTACTTGTCCCGATAACGGAAGAATTCATCGACAATAAAACCCAATAAAATGTATATTTCACGAAAGGATTTTGCGTCTTCACCCTCGAATTTTGTTATACTTGAGTAAGAGTGTATAACTTAAAGCTAGAAGGAATTTGGATTTTTATGCCGAATACAAAAGAGTGAATGTGAGGACCAGCAAAAAAAGGTGTGAATCATGTCTGATAAAAGAAAAAAACACTGGGCTAAAGGCCTGAGCGATGCCATAAACTTGGTTACAACCATTGCTGCTGCAGTCGGGTTTTGTGGATACGGCGGATGGTGGTTGGATCAAAGATATGGTACCGGGCCTAAGTTCACGGTAGTTGGTGTGCTATTGGGGATGGCCACCGCTATGAAAGTCATGTGGGACCGGATGAACGCAGACCAACGTAAAGCAGATCGGCATAAAAAAGAAACCAAATAAACCTTGTTAGCAGTCAAAGCCTGCCCAAAGGGCTTTGATTTACATTTTAGGTGACAGCTCGGATAACAGGAGAGAAGGAATAACCTGATTATCAAAACGCCACTGAGGAAGGGGGGAGAAAAGAATGATATTTGGTATGTGGGATGGTGCCTTTTTTCATATTGGGCCAATTCCAGTAGACCACCTGGTAGTAACTGAATGGGTAATAATAGCATTGATAGGGATAATTGCGTTTGCGGCCACTCGGGACATGCAGAAGGTTCCCCGGGGGTTGCAAAATGCATTTGAAGCAATAATAATTTTTACCTACGATTTTTTTACCCAGCTAATGGACGAAGAGCATGTCGCTAAAAAGTGGGCACCTTTGCTTACTGCATTTTTCCTGTTTATCCTGATAAGCAACTACAGCGGTCTCATCCCAGGAGCCGCTCATATTGCGGGGTTCCAACCTCCTACCAGCAACTGGAACGTAACTATGACATTAGCAGTAATTACGTTCTTTTCAGTTCATGTTGCAGGTTTTTCAGAGCATGGAGGACATTACCTCAATCACTTTGTGAGCCCAAGCCCACTCATGTTACCATTGAATCTGGTAGAAGAAGTGGCACATCCACTTTCCCTTACCGTTCGTCTATTTGGAAATATTTTTGGTGAAGAAATGGTTATAGCATTTTTGCTATTCATGGCACCATTTGTAGTTCCATCGGCGATCATGGGTTTAAGTCTGTTGTTGGGTGCTATCCAAGCGATAGTATTTACCATTTTGTCAGCTAGCTATATAGCAGCTGCAGCTGGAGAGGGTCATTAAAAAAATTAGTTTAATTTTGCTCATGCTTTTTAGAGCTTGAAAGGAGGGAAAAAGATGGGAGTAGCATTAGGTGCTGGTCTTGCTGTATCAATTGCTGGCATAGGCGGCGGTATTGGTATGGGTGTAGCTGGAGGTAAAGCTTTTGAAGCCATTGCCCGGCAGCCTGAAGTTGGAGGGGATGTAAGAACTCTGCTCTTCATAACTCTGGCTTTTATTGAAACCCTGACTATTTACGGTCTGCTGATTGCATTTATGTTAGTTGGTAAGATTTAAGTAAATAAGAACAATACACGTAGACTAAAGATTATGGGCGATAGGGCAATTATCGGCCCTATCGCCCAAAATACTATTTGCTCTAAGAGATTGGAGGTAGCACATCCGTGAAAAGGACTAAAAGATATTATGCATCGATCCTCCTTTTAACTTTGCTTATGACTATGGGATTTGCCACCTTCTGCTTGGCTTCAGGTGGAGGCACCATGCCTATAGAAGCACCGGCAGGACAAACTCCGGCATTTGGAAATCTATATGTCATCGGGTGGTCCGCGGTTAACTTCTTCATACTTTTAGCTCTGTTGTACAAATTCGCTTATGGTCCCATTTATAAAATGTTGGATGAACGTACAGCAAGCATTGAAGGCTCTCTGAAACACGCAGAAGAGGTTAGGGTTGAGGTTGATGAGTTAAAGAAAGAAGCTCAAGCTAATCTGGCTGATTCGCGCCGGGAAGCTCAGGAAATAGTAGCCCGGGCCACTAAAGCGGCTGAAGATGCTAAAAATGAAATATTAGCAAAGGCCCAGCAGGATTCTGCTAATCTGAAAGCTAAAGCCACTGCTGAAATTGAATCAGCTACGGCTCAGGCCAAAGCGGAACTAAAGGATACTGCAGCTGCCCTAGCCATTATGGCGGCAGAAAAGGTCTTAAAACGGGCTATTACCGAAACGGATCACAAAAACATGGTTAATGAATTTGTTAACGAGGCAGGCGATCTGTTATGTTAAATAAGAGCGTCGCCAGGCGCTATGCAGAAGCGTTCTTCAGCATCGCCAGGGAAGCTAACAAAGTGGATGAGTTCGAGTTGGAATTGGACAAGGTACTGGAAGCCATCGATGGTACAGAAAACCTGAAGGACTATCTGGCTCATTTGCTAATTCCCGCTAAGGCCAAAAAAGAGGTTATCGGCAAGATATTCGCAGGTAGCATTAGTCAGGTTACTCTTAATTTCCTCTTGATGATTATTGATAAAAGACGCGAAGCCTATATCCCGGTAATAGTTGAGGAATATAAAGAGCTGGCTGATGACGCCAGAAACATAATGAAGGCTCAGCTAATATCAGCCCAGGAAGTCTCCGCTGAAGAGATGAAAGTACTGGCAGAAAAGCTTTCCGCCTCTACTGGGAAAACAGTACAGCTTCAGCAAAAAGTGGATCCAGACTTAATCGGCGGCATCAAAATCCGAATGCAGGACCAGATTATAGATGCCACTGTGGCAAAGCGGCTTGAGATGCTGAAAGAAAAACTCAAACAAGTAAAGATAAGTTAATGTGATAGGGGTGAGCACATAAATGAGTATTAGGCCGGAAGAGATTAGCGCCATATTAAAAGAGCAGATTGAGCGCTACCAATCCGAGGTCGAGGTCAGCAATGTGGGCTCTGTTATATATGTTGGGGACGGTATTGCCCGCGTATATGGTCTGCAGGGAGCTATGGCCGGGGAACTTTTGGAGTTTACCGGCGGCACGGTTGGAATGGTACTCAACCTGGAAGAAGATAACGTTGGTGCCGTTTTGCTCGGTGAATATTCTCACATCAAAGAAGGCGATGTGGTTAAAGCTACTGGAAGAATCATGGAAGTACCAGCGGGCGATGCCATGTTGGGGCGGGTAGTAAATGCCCTGGGACAACCCATTGATGGAAAAGGCCCCATTAACACCTCGGCATATCGTCCGATAGAAAAAGTTGCCCACGGGGTGGTAACTCGTTCGCCAGTTGATACACCAATGCAGACCGGACTTAAGGCTATTGACTCCATGGTTCCCATTGGAAGGGGACAGCGTGAGCTGATCATTGGAGACCGCCAGGTTGGTAAGACTGCCATTGGAATCGATGCTATTATTAACCAGAGGGAAAAACGTGATATTATCTGTATATATGTAGCAATAGGGCAGAAGCAGGCCGGTATTGCAGGTATAGCAGCGAAATTAGAGGAAATGGGTGCTATGGACTATAGCATCATAGTTGCTGCTACCGCATCTGAGCCCGCTCCTTTGCTTTACATTGCACCCTATGCCGGGGTCGCCATGGCAGAAGAATTCATGGAAGCTCAAGGCAAAGACGTTCTGATTATTTATGATGATCTATCCAAGCATGCAGTTGCTTATCGTGAAATGTCACTATTGCTTCGCCGCCCGCCCGGACGTGAAGCATATCCAGGAGACGTTTTCTACTTGCATTCCCGCTTGTTGGAAAGAGGATGTAAGCTAAGCGACAATTATGGTGGGGGTTCCATCACCGCTCTTCCTATTATTGAAACCCAGGCTGGTGACGTATCGGCTTACATTCCCACTAATGTTATATCAATTACTGATGGACAGATTTACCTGGAAACCGACCTGTTCTATGCAGGTCAACGTCCGGCTATAAACGCCGGTTTGTCAGTTAGCCGAGTCGGCGGTGCTGCCCAAACTAAGGCTATGAAATCAGTTGCCGGTCAGTTGCGTTTGGACTTGGCTCAATTCCGTGAATTGGCTGCATTTGCCCAGTTTGGATCGGACCTGGATAAAGCAACCCTGGCCCGTCTAACCAGAGGGGAAAGGATTACTGAAATTCTGAAACAGGGCCAGTATCAGCCGATGACTATGGAAGACCAGGTAATTTCCATCTATGCAGGTGTTAATGGTTTCCTAGATGATCTGCCCAAAGACAAGGTACTTGAATTTGAAGCTGATTTTCATAAATTCCTTCGCAGTACCTATCCCGATATTGCTAACTCCATCCGGGATGCTGGCAAGATAGATTCTGCGGTCGAGGAAAAACTGGTCAAAGCCATTAATGAATTCAAATCCACGTTTTCGGTTTAGGTGGTGAATTAGATGGCAGGAGCAGGAACAAGAGAGTTTAAACGTAGAATACGCAGCGTTAAAAGTACTCAGCAGATTACCAAGGCGATGAAAATGGTATCGGCCGCAAAACTGCGCCGTGCCCAGGAGGCAGCTGAAGCTTCCCGACCTTATACCGAAACCTTGCAGGGTACTCTGGCTAGACTGGCTGGAGTAGCATACGATGTAAAACATCCCTTATTGGATAAGCGGGAAGAAGTCAAGAAAATTGGCTATGTGGTAATAACTGCTGATAGAGGTCTGTGTGGTGGATATAATTCCAACTTGATCAGAGCTACCCAAGCGGCCGCCGAAGAGGACACCAGGAATTTGGATACCGGCATCGTGGCGGTAGGAAGAAAGGCCCGGGACTATTACCGTAAACGGAGCGGATTGGATGCAGAATTTGTTAATCTGGGTGATAACATTAGTTATGCCGATGCCAGGGAAATCGGGCAATATATAATGAATGCTTATGAAAATGAAGAAGTTGACGAAGTATATGTTGTATATGCCAGATTTATCAATGTTTTGCGGCAGGTTCCGACGGTAGTTAAACTCTTACCCATAGAAACGCCCACAGCTGAACAAACTGAGGGACAGCACGTAATAGATTATATTTATGAACCAAGTGCAGAGGAGATTTTGCTAACTTTGTTGCCTAGATATGTAGGTAGTCTCATTTACAACGCCATGCTGGAAGGCAAAGCCAGTGAGCATGGGGCCAGGATGACCGCTATGGGCAACGCCACCGAAAATGCTGGAGAAATCATCGACAACTTGACCCTGGCTATGAATAAGGCCAGGCAGGCAGCCATTACAGATGAGATTCTGGATATCGTCGGTGGAGCCGAAGCTCTGAATAAAGGAGGAAAGTAGAGGATGGCGAATGTAACATATGGAGAGGTAACCCAGGTTATCGGCGCAGTTGTTGATATTCGTTTTAAGCCTGGTGAATTGCCTGACCTGATGAACGCTATTACTATAAAGTCAAGCGAACAGGACGGCGACCTGAAAGTTTCGGCCGATCTCGCCGTTACTCTGGAAGCTATGCAGCATCTGGGGAATGATACTGTAAGATGTGTTGCCTTGCAACCTACTGATGGTATCCGTCGTGGCATGAAGGCCACCAATACTGGAGCTGCCATTAAGGTTCCAGTAGGAGAAGCTTGTTTGGGAAGAATTCTAAACGTTTTGGGAGAAGCGGTTGATGATGGCGGACCGGTTACAGGCAGTGATTATTGGGAAATTCACCGTGATCCCCCCGAACTGGTAGACCAGTTGCCTGCAGTTGAACTGCTGGAAACCGGAATTAAAGTTACTGACCTGATCTGCCCCTACGCCAAGGGAGGAAAAATAGGCCTGTTTGGTGGAGCCGGGGTGGGCAAGACCGTTATCATACAAGAACTTATCCGAAACATTGCTTATGAGCATGGTGGATATTCAGTTTTCACCGGTGTTGGGGAGCGTACCCGTGAAGGTAATGACCTCTGGGGGGAAATGAGCGAATCCGGAGTTATCGATAAGGTAGCACTGATTTTCGGTCAGATGAATGAACCGCCAGGAGCCAGATTGCGGGTTGGATTAACTGGATTGACTGTAGCCGAATATTTCCGTGATGTTGGAGGACAGGACGTTCTCATATTCATCGATAACATTTTCCGGTTCGCCCAGGCTGGTAATGAGGTGTCGGCTCTCTTGGGACGTATGCCTTCAGCAGTAGGATATCAGCCTACCCTGGCAACTGACATGGGTCTATTGCAGGAAAGAATCACTTCCACCCGGAAAGGATCAATAACTTCAGCCCAGGCAGTATATGTTCCGGCTGATGACCTGACTGACCCGGCCCCGGCCACTACCTTCGCCCACTTGGACGCAACTTTGGTTTTGGCCCGGTCCATTGCTGAAAAAGGAATATATCCGGCAGTTGACCCCCTGGATTCAACTTCCAGAATTTTGGACCCCAACATACTGGGAGAGAAACATTACTATACCGCACGTGGAGTACAGCAGATCCTGCAGAGATACAAAGAACTGCAGGATATCATCGCCATACTGGGTATGGACGAATTAAGCGACGAGGACAAGGTCATTGTAGCCCGGGCCAGGAAACTGGAAAGATTCCTGTCACAGCCTTTCCACGTTGCCGAGCAATTCACTGGCCAGGCCGGTATTTATGTACCGGTAAACCAAACCGTTGATTCTTTTGCCGATGTACTAGAAGGGAAATACGATCATATGCCAGAAGAAGCATTCCTGATGGTAGGGAATGTAGATGGTGTGGTTGAAAAAGCGAAGAGACTGGGGGCGTAGCCTATGGCAGACAACACCTTCATGCTGGAGATAGTCACCCCAGAAAAAATTCTCTTTAAGGATGAAGTTGAATTTATGGTTGCCCCTGCTGTAGATGGTGAAATAGGCGTAATGAGAAACCATGCTCCATTGGTAGCAGCCCTCAAAATTGGGGTATTGCGCTATCGTGACGCTAAAAGTACTGAAAAGAGAGTAGCAGTCAGCGGCGGATTTATGGAGATTATTGATAACACAGGACGCATACTAGCTGAAACAGCAGAACTGGGTGAAAACATCGATGTTCTTCGAGCCAAAGCCGCTAGAGAACGGGCTGAGCGGAGGCTGGCGCAAAGAGATGAAACGATTAATGCTATTAGGGCCGAACAAGCCCTAAAAAGAGCTATAGCGCGAATAAGAGCAGCTGGAGCTGACTAATCCAAACATTTCAGACAAGTATTAGCAAGCCGGAAGTAAGCTTTAATCAGCTTCTTCCGGCTTCATTGGTACTCTGCCCCTACCCCATAAGCCATAATAAAAGAGGAATAAGGTATATATTATGAATGATATGCTGAAATATCTGATTATCATAACCTTGTGTTATTATTTGGTCAAAGGACTAATATATTTAATATTATGGCAGGCTACCAAAAAGGTGGAAGAGAAAGTAAGAGATAGTAAACAGCGAGCTAAACCAAAGAAGTTTAAACGGGGTAAAGATGGATGGTATGTTGAGGACGAGGATGAGGATATCTAATGGGCTATTTTGATTGGCGATGGGGGGATAATAGTATGAAGAGCCTGTTGACTATGGTGATAGCTGCAGTTTTTATCATTACTATTTTATTTGCTGTACTTATAATCAGGCAATTTAGATCTTTTGAAAAAAGGGCCTTAAAGGCTAAAATACGGCAAGAAGAATATATTAAGGAATATTTGGCCCTTAAAGCCGAAGAAGAGAGGAAAAAAGCAGAAGAGGAACAAAAGATGCTTGAACTGGCCAATTCATCCGAGCCCGATTCAGCCAGTGACAATGACCATAAAGATTAAGTTTCGATAATCAATTACTTGGAATTATCCTGACTGAGTCAGTATATCAGAACAATTCAGCTAGAAATGTACTGTACCTGACTGAGTCAGGATTTTCCTGTTTTAATCAGGTGAAAACATACTATCCTTTCTATCCAACCCTGGGAATAAAAGACGGATTCTTGGGCAAGAATTTTGGTAAGTCATGCCGGGGGAGAGATTAAAATGAAAAGAGCCTTAATTTACCTGATTATATTTGCTGCTTTGTGCAGTATAAGCGGATATTTATTTGACCAAGAGCTGGAACAAAAAATGAAAGATCCATCTCCCTATTACCTATCTTTTGCATCAATCGGTGCAATTTCACTGGAATCACGCCTTGATTGCTGGGCAAAACTAAATCATAAGCTAAGTCAAGATGAATTAAAGCAAAGGTCCCAGGAAATTATTGATACCCTGGGGATTCTTCGTGCTGGGGCTCCAATTAGAGCGGAAATAGAATCAGATTCTCTGGTAAAATATACTTTTCAAGATGGGCAAGTCAATTATAGTATCTCCGGCCAAAACGACAGTCAGAAAAACGAGAGTTATTTTCTGCTTAAGGTAATCACTTACGAAGGCAGTACAGACTTAACCGGGGTGGAAAAAAAATTGCAGGGGGATAAATTGGACTGGCAGTATTATTACCTATACACTGGTAAAATAAATCATTATATGGATAAGGAATCAAGAGCGGACATAATAAAAGTCATACTAGAGAACCTGGGGGCTGAAGGAGGAGAGCTTTATGAAGATGATAATGCCAGCAGCATAGCCTCCTTTACCCCATTGTTTAATAATAACATTCAGGTGCAAGAGCAAAAGTATAATGTACAAGTAGCAGCCAGGAGCGTTCGAGAACAGCAACAAGCCATAGTATACATCGGTCAACCTTTAATTATGAGTGATTATTAGGGTAAGCAGGTGAAAACGCATGGAATTATTAGTAGAAGGCAAAGCAAAAATACAAGGTGAGGTAGTGATTAGTACCTCTAAAAATGCCATATTGCCAATTTTAATCGCCGCACTTTTAAGCGAAGAAGAGATTATTATCGATGGGGTGCCGGAAATCAATGACGTGGAAATTGTAGAAAGATTGTTAAAAAATCTGGGGGCTTCATGGTCGAAAAGCCAGGGACAATTAAAGATAAGAAGCTTTGTCAGCAACATATATCCCGACTATGATCTGGTCAGACAGATTAGGGCTTCTTTGTTGCTCATGGGCCCCATATTAGCCACTAGAAAGACGGTTAAGATATCCCTGCCGGGGGGCTGTGCTATAGGAACCAGGCCTATTGACCTGCACTTGAAAGGTTTTGAAGCCCTAGGAGCCCGGATAAAGTTAAAGGGAGGCAATGTTATAGCCGAAGCCCGAGAATTAAAAGGAAACCATATATACCTAGACTTTCCCAGCGTGGGTGCTACCGAAAATCTGATGATGGCTGCCGCCCTGGCTGAGGGCACCACATATATCGAGAACGCTGCATTGGAACCTGAAGTAGTGGATTTAGCAAATTTTATAAATAAAATGGGTGGTAATATCTATGCCGCTGGAAGCAACTTAATAAAAATAGAAGGCCGCCCCAAGCTCCATGGATGCCGCTATATTCCGATTCCTGACCGGATCGAAGCTGGAACCTATATGGTAGCCGCTGCCGCTACTGGGGGCAATCTTTTAATTAAGAATGTTATTCCTGAACATGTAAAGGCTACTACCGCTAAACTGGTGGAGAGTGGAGCCAAAGTGGAAGAAGGTGATAAATCAATCTGGGTGGAAAGATCAGGGCCAATCAAACCCATATATATTAAGACCCTTCCTTACCCAGGTTTTCCCACCGACATGCAGGCTCAATTTATGGCCTACTTAAGTCATAGTTCAGGGAGCAGCTTAATAACGGAATCAGTGTTTGAAAACCGTTTTATGCATGCTCAAGAATTGATGCGTATGGGGGCTAATATAAAAATTGAAGGCCGAACTGCTATTATAAAAGGAGTGAATCGCTTGGGGGGAGCCCACGTAAAGGCTACTGATCTGCGAGCTGGGGCGGCTCTCCTTATTGCCGGGTTAATGGCCGAAGGGACTACCTGCATTAGTAATAGTCATCATATTGATCGGGGTTATGAAAATATCGTGGATAAATTAAATGGGGTAGGAGCTAAAATTCATAGGGAATAAGAGCTGGTCATAAATTATCTGCCCTTTTAATAATATTAATACATGAACAGCAAAAAAAAATCGATGAAAAGAATGGGCATAATGATTATCATGCTGGTACTGATCATGGCTATTAGCCTTAAGCCGGGACCCCCCAAGGAGCCAATAAGCCAACCAATTATCAGATTATTCCTCCATCAATCGGGACAGGTCATAGAGCTGGGAATAGAAGAATACGTAGCTGGAGTGGTAGCAGCGGAAATGCCAGCTTCTTTTGAGTTGGAGGCTTTAAAAGCCCAGGCCTTATGTGCCCGCACCTATGCCTGCAGAAAAATTCTGGATGAGAAGCCCTATCCTCTAAATGCCAATCTTTCTGATGATATAAATTCCTGCCAAGCCTATGTTTCCTGGGAACAATTTCAGGAGCTGCATCCGGCCCGCTATGAAGAGCTGAAAGAAAAGATTCAGTCAGCAGTATCAGCCACCAGGGGAGAATTAATAAGCTATAAGGGTTTACCCATTGATGCATTATATCATTCCACCTGTGGAGGTAACACTGAAAGCGCCAGGGCCGCCTGGGGATCTTATATACCCTATCTGCAAAGTGTAAAGTGCAATTATTGCAGTGAGTCTGACTATTTTGAAAGTACTCAGGTGATTTCCTTAGGAACGCTGCAGGAGAAGCTGGCAAGCGATAGCAGTCCCGAGATTGAAATCATGCAAAAAAGCGAAAGCGGCAGAGCCCGTAAAATTAGGATTAATGATCGCTTGATTTCTGCGGGTAGCTTTCGTCAGTTATTTAATCTGCCTTCTACTAATTGGAGCTTAAACAGGGAGTCCCAAGAGCTAATTATTAACAGCAGAGGATATGGGCATGGGGTGGGCTTATGCCAGTACGGAACTAATGGCATGGCTCAGCAGGGCCAAGATTATCGGCAGATATTATCTTATTATTATAAGAACATTCGTATAGAGAAGTTGAATTATTAATAAGTGGGCCAGCCGGTAAAAAAATCAAAAAAGCTGCAGATTGTTCTCTTAGGCCGGGGAGTTGAATATATTTAAATAATTTACATTGGCGGGAGGACCAGGATGCAAAATTATATTAGAAAAAGAGCGGTTAAGGTGGCTCATTACATTATAAAAACATCCAACACCGTGAGGCAGACTGCGGAGGTATTCGGCATATCCAAGAGCACGGTGCACAAGGATGTATCAGAGCGTCTGCCGCGCATTGATATGAAGTTGGCCCAAGAAGTTAAAGAGATATTGGAAAAAAACAAGGCCGAAAGGCATATTAGAGGAGGAGAAGCTACTCGACAAAAATATGCTGCCAACAGCAAAGAAGCAACATTATAAGAAAATAGTAACAATATCAATAACCGCAAGGAATAATAATGGTATAATTATGTAAAAATGTCGAGGAGGGCTTTGCTAGCCATGTTTTTCGCCAGCGAAGATATTGGGATTGATCTTGGAACAGCCAGTGTATTAGTATTCAAAAAAGGTAAGGGTATTGTATTACACGAGCCTTCAGTAGTAGCCATAGACAAAAATACTGATAAAACAATTGCGGTAGGAGAAGCTGCCCGTCAGATGTTAGGAAGGACTCCGGGGTATATTGTAGCCATAAAGCCACTAAAAGACGGAGTAATTGCCGATTATGATACAACTGAGAAAATGTTGACCTATTTTATCAAAAAAGTAGTGGGAACCCGGTTATTATTCAAGCCCCGGGTTATTGTATGTATACCAACTGGAGCTACCGATGTAGAAGAACGGGCGGTTAACCAAGCTATTGTTACTTCCGGGGCTAAACAGGCCTATATAGTTGAGGAACCTTTAGCGGCAGCTTTAGGAGCCGGAATAAATATATCTGATGCCAGTGGTAACATGGTTGTGGATATTGGTGGAGGAACTACGGATATAGCGGTTCTTTCCCTGGGTGGTATAGTATGTGATGCTTCACTTAGAATGGGGGGGGACATGTTTGATGAAGCTATAATCAGGTATATTCGCAGGGAATATAATTTATTGATCGGGGAACCTACGGCAGAAGAGATTAAAATCAGGGTAGGAACCGCCTGGATAAATGAGGAAAACCGGAATCGATGCATGGAAGTAAGGGGAAGAGATTTACTGACCGGCCTGCCTAAAAACATTCAGATAACTGCCAAACAGGGTTTTAATGCTCTAAAGGAACCAGTTGAAGCTATAATTGAAGGAGTAAAAAGGGTTTTGGAAATAACTCCGCCAGAACTAGCTGCAGATATAGTAAACAATGGCATAGTAATGACTGGTGGGGGATCTTTATTAAATGGGCTGGATATACTCCTTTCCCAGGAGACCCACCTGCCGGTTCATGTGGCTGAAGACGCTATCTCCTGTGTAGCAATTGGTACCGGAAAAGCACTGGAGCAGATGAAAGTAATCAGGCAAACTAAGAAAAAGGGAATCAGGAGACTTAGATAATATGGGATAAGTTTTCCTGGCAGGAAAATATCAGGGAATAATTATTATTTACAGAAATGAGGATGAATATGCCGGATAGGGCAAAAGCCAAGGTCTTAGGTTCTGCTATAGATTTGCTGGATATGAACGGGGTCATGGAAAAGATTAAAAAAATGATTCGGGAGCCTAATGCCCAACAAGTAGTTACCCTAAATGCTGAGATAGCCTATTTAGCTCAGCAAGACCAGCTTTTACAAGCTATCATCAACTCGGCGAGTTTAGTGACTGCAGACGGAATCGGTATTGTATGGGCGGCCCGGTTGTTGGGTTATGAAATAAGTCAGCGGGTAACTGGAATCGAATTGGCCTATCGAATAAGTGAAGAAGCTGAAAAGCAGGGGTGGAATCTATTCTTGCTGGGAGCTCGGCCCGGGATAGCCCTAAAAGCGGCCAAAACTTTACAGCAAGTGCATCCCGGATTGCAAATTATTGGAAGTGATCATGGTTATCATAGTGATCAGGATATGGAAGGCTCAGTGATAGAAAATATTAATAAACTGCAGCCCGATATTTTGCTGGTGGCCTTGGGAGCACCCCGGCAGGAATTCTGGATATATCAAAATAAGAATAATCTTAGGGTACCTGTGTGTATTGGGGTAGGCGGAAGCTTGGATGTTATTGCTGGAGAAAAAAAGCGAGCACCTCAATTATTTATTAAGCTAAATTTGGAATGGTTGTATCGTCTGCTTTCAGAACCGGCTCGAATTAAAAGGCAGATTTGTTTACCTTTGTTTGTCTGGCAGGTGCTAAAGAGTAAATATCTATCTGGAAAATGATTTGCTGAGTTTGGCAGGGAATCAAAAATAAATCCTCAAGTATAAGTAGCTTAAAAAACATAAATCCTTTTAACTAAAGGGTTTATTTTTTTCCCCTTTAATAATATAATAATAAAAGAAAGTCAAATAAAGTCAAACAGGAGAAAGATGTGAAAAAAAGCCTAGCTGATAAAATCGAGCAATATTTAAAGGTATTGATAGATAGAAGTGAAGGGAAACAGATAGAGATACAGCGGACAGAACTGGCGGAAACCTTTTCCTGTGTGCCATCACAGGTCACTTACGTAATTGCCACCAGATTTCAGGAGAAATTCGGTTATCGTACGGAAAGCCGCCGAGGTGGCAAGGGTTTTGTCCGGATTACCCGGTTTGCCATCACTAATGACATCTATACCATAAACGATGCGGAAAAATTATTTCTGCTTATTGATGAACTGACAGAAAAGCAGAGATTGGAGGCTGGAACAGCTCATATGTTGAAACACATTGTATTATCGGCTTCCAGCACTTTAAGCGACAAGGAGAAAAAAAACCTTTATAATTCGGTAGCCAGGGCTCTTAATGAGTATTTGCATTTAAATCAGTAAGCTTTAGGAGGATGGATATGTTTTGTGATGATTGCAAGCAAAAACCAGCTACGGTTCATCTAACCCAGATGGCTAATGGCAAGAAATTTGACGTACATTTATGTTCTGACTGTGCTGCAAAAAAGGGTTTTCTACTGTTTGATCAGGATAAAAAGTTTTCTATACCCAATTTTCTAGGCAGTTTCCTGGGAGGTGGTTTTAACCTGCAGGAGATGCATTCGGTGGCTCCTAACAGCCGTTGCCCTAACTGTGGCATGGTCTTTTCCGATATTAGACAGACTGGGAAGCTAGGCTGTTCTGAATGCTATCAGGCTTTTGCTGCTGAACTGGAACCTACTCTCAGGCGTATTCATGGCAACAGCCGCCATGTAGGCAAAATCCCCCGGCGAGGCGGGGGGAAGGTTTTGTTAAAAAAGGAAATGGGTGAACTAAAGTCCAAGCTGCAACAGGCAGTTAAAGAAGAGAATTACGAACAGGCAGCAGAGATTAGAGATCAAATAAAATCTTTGGAAAAGGTGATAAATGAGGAGGGCAGCAGATGAAGAACTATGATTTGCTTAATGGAAATTTTGTAGCCTGGATGGATTCCAAGGAAGGTCCAGAGTCGGATATAGTTATTAGCAGCCGAATCCGATTAGCTCGAAATCTCCAGAATATGAGCTTCCCCTATTTTATGAATGGGGAAAAGGGCCATAAATCCATGCAGGAAATAAGCGAGGCTATAAGGCATGGCGAGAATGAGCTGTTATCGTCCTTAAATCTTTTTAGCTTTGATAAGATATCAGCCTGGGATCGCCAGGTGTTGGTGGAAAAGCACCTGATAAGTCCGGAGCATGGCTTAGCTGAAGAGGCTTATCGTGGTTTGTTGGTCAGTAATGATGGATCAATTGCCATAATGCTGAATGAGGAAGATCACCTGCGCATACAGGTAGTATTACCTGGTTTACAGCTGGAGAAATGCTATGAACTGGCTCAAATAATTGATGACGAGTTTGAACAGCAACTTGATTTTGCTTATGATGAAAAATGCGGTTATCTAACCTCCTGCCCCACCAATGTGGGAACTGGAATGCGGGCTTCAGTAATGCTGCACCTGCCTGGAATAAGTATCAGTGGCCAGAGAAATCGGATATTTCAGAATATTCATCAGCTGGGGATGGCGGTAAGAGGACTATATGGAGAAGGAACAGAAATCATAGGGAACTATGTGCAATTATCCAATCAGATTACTCTGGGTCAAAGCGAAAATGAAATTATTACCAATCTGGGTATTATAAGCCACCAGATTGTGGAACAAGAAAAAATATTGCGTAAGGGCTTGCAGGAGGAGATGAGGTATCAATTAGAAGACCGGGTAGGAAGGGCTTATGGAATCCTGACTAATGCTCGAGTCATAAACTCCAATGAAGCCTTAGCCCTGCTATCAGATGTTCGGCTGGGAATGGATTTGGGCATCATAAAAGGGATCAGTCCCTATCTAATAAATCAACTGATAGTTGCCATTAAGCCTGCCCATCTGCAGAAAAGATCAGGTGGGGAAATGGAGGCTTTTATGCGTGATGTTAAAAGAGCCGAAGTTATTAAGGACCTGCTGCTAGATAGCAAGGAAAGTGGCTCTAATTAAGCAAGGAGGAATGAAAATGTTTAGAAGATTTACTCAAAGAGCTAGAAATGCGGTTATCCATGCCCAGGAGGAAGCCAGGCAGTTAAACCACTCGGCAATTGGAACCGAGCATATATTACTAGGGGTCTTGCGGGAAGGAGAAGGGGTAGGAGCCAAAGCTCTTATGAGCATGGGCACCGATTTGGAGAAGGTAAGATCTGAAGTAACCAAAATGATTGGAGAAAGAGGCGATATCAGCCAGCCTGCGATGGGGGATCTGCCCATCACTCCCGGGGCCAAAAAGGTTTTCAATCTCTCTTTTGAGGAGGCCCGGTTACAGGGAGTAAACTATGTAGGCACCGAACATTTACTCCTGGCCATACTCCATGAAGAAGATGGGGTGGCCGGGCAGGTATTGTTATCCATGGGAGTAAAATTGGATGACTTAAGAGAACAGGTACTTATTATGCTGGGAGGAGATACCCCCTCAGCTTATGATAACCATAATCTGGGAGATAACCCCCAGGAATCTGGGAGTCCAAGCCAGATCAAGCGAAAGCAGCGGAGCAAGACTCCTACCCTGGATTCTTTTAGCCGGAATTTAACCAGGGATGCTGGAGAGGGCAGATTGGATCCGGTGATTGGAAGAGCTGGGGAAATAGAAAGAGTAATTCAGATTTTATCTCGGCGCACCAAAAACAATCCAGTGTTAATCGGGGACCCGGGGGTGGGCAAAACTGCCATTGTAGAAGGTTTGGCTCAACGCATCAATGAGAACCAGGTGCCTGAGATATTGGCCAACAAACGAGTAGTGGCCTTGGATTTATCCTCGATGATTGCCGGCACCAAGTATCGGGGTGAATTTGAAGACCGTTTGACCAAAATTGTAAATGAGATAAAAACAGCTGGTGATGTAATTATATTTATCGATGAATTGCATACCATTGTTGGAGCCGGTGCGGCCGAAGGCGCTATAGATGCCGCCAATATTCTCAAGCCTTCGTTAGCTCGGGGAGAATTTCAATGCGTAGGGGCTACCACCCTGGATGAATATCGAAAACACATCGAGAAAGATGCGGCATTGGAAAGAAGATTTCAACCTATCACGGTAGATGAGCCGACCATTGAAGAAAGCATAGAGATTTTAAAAGGTTTGCGGGATCGCTATGAAGCCCATCATGGAGTAAAAATTACCGATGAAGCTATTGAAGCCGCAGCCCAGTTATCGGCTCGCTATATTAGTGATCGCTTTTTGCCTGATAAGGCCATTGACCTTATTGATGAAGCCTCTTCCCGGGTGCGCCTGGCCAATTACATTTTGCCTGAAGATTTAAAGCAAAAAGAGCTGCGCTTGCAGGAGTTAATAAAAGAAAAAGAAGAAGCAATCAATGGGCAGGAATATGAAAAAGCGGCCCAATTAAGGGATGAGGAACAAAAACTGAAAAACGAGGTGGATCTTGAACGCAAGGAGTGGCAAAATCAAAGGTGTTTAGAGTTTGGTTTAGTCGGGGAGGAGGAAATAGCTCAGATTGTTGCCAGCTGGACCGGTATACCGGTAAGCAAATTAGCCGCCGAGGAAAGCGAAAGGCTGGTTAACCTGGAAGAAATCCTCCACCAAAGGCTGGTAGGCCAGAACGAGGCGGTTAAAGCGGTGGCTCGGGCGGTCCGAAGAGCTCGCGCCGGTTTAAAAAATCCTAAACGCCCTATTGGTTCCTTTATTTTCCTGGGACCCACCGGGGTAGGCAAGACTGAATTAGCTCGCGCACTGGCCGAGGCTATGTTTGGGAGTGAAGATGCCATTATACGATTGGACATGTCGGAGTATATGGAAAAACATGCAGTTGCCAGGATGATAGGATCTCCCCCGGGATATGTGGGTTATGATGAAGGGGGGCAGCTTACTGAGCGGGTTAGAAGGAAACCCTATTCGGTTATATTGTTGGATGAAATTGAAAAAGCCCATCCGGATGTATTTAACATCTTATTGCAGGTACTGGAAGATGGGCGGCTGACTGATGGGCAGGGAAGAACGGTAGATTTTAGAAATACGGTAGTAATTATGACCTCCAATGTTGGTGCAGAATCCATCAAGCAGAATAAACAGGTAGGGTTTAATCGGGCTATTGATGAGGCCCAGAATTACGACCAAATGAAGAACCGGGTCATCGAGCAGCTGAAGCATACCTTCAGGCCTGAGTTTATTAACCGGGTGGATGAAATGATAGTATTTCAAAACCTTTCCGATGAGGAATTGGCTCAAATCGTCGATTTGCTGTTGCAGGATTTGGCCCAGAGGGTTAAGGACAATGGGTATGATATGGAGATAAGGGATAAGGCTCGCCAGCTCATAATGAAAGAAGGTTATGATCCCAGTTATGGAGCAAGGCCTTTAAAAAGGGCTATGCAAAAACTGGTAGAAGACAGTATTTCAGAGGAGATTTTAAGAAGGAACGTAGTTCCAGGAGATAAACTATTGATAGATGCGGTAGATGAAAAAATTGTTATCGCCAAAGCTTAGCTAGTTGTTGATTAAGTCCAGGGACCGCTATTAGGGGTCCCTTTTAATTTAGTTTACAAACTGCTTATAATCCTTAGCTATTGGTCCCTCTTGCTTTGGTCTCAAGGCCAGAGGGGATACTGCTGAGGGCTAGCAGAGGCGTAATCTAAGAGTAACTGCTTATTTTTGTGGGGATAATTGAAAATTCTACAATATTGTTATGGGTCTTTGGGGTATAATGTTCTAATAAGGAGAGCAATATGGGGAAGATTAATAGTAAATTTATCTGCCAGGAATGTGCCTATGAAAGTCTGAAGTGGCTGGGCCGATGTCCGGGCTGTGGATCCTGGAACACTATGATGGAGGAAATAGTTGAGAAAAAACCGACTCCCAGAAAAGGTAGAAAGGGCCAGATGGTTCCGCTTACCTCCATTTCTAGTCTGGACCTAAAGAGGTTTGGCAGCGGGGTGACAGAACTGGACCGGGTCTTGGGGGGTGGAATAGTTCCAGGCTCAATAGTGCTTCTGGGGGGAGATCCGGGTATAGGCAAGTCTACCCTTTTATTGCAGGTAGCTAATGGAATTGGTCTTAGGGGGCAAAAGGTCATTTATTTATCGGGGGAAGAATCTTTAAAACAGATTCGCTTACGCTCCCTGCGACTTAATATAAACAACCCCAATATTTATCTTTTAAATGAACAGGAAATAGAATTACTTGAAGAATATATCCGGGAAATTGATCCGGCTTTGATTATTGTTGATTCTATTCAAACCGTGTATTCCAGCAGCATAGCCTCCATTCCCGGCAGTGTAGCTCAGCTCAGAGAATGCACCGGTCGTATCACCGAGATAGCCAAGAAAACCGAGAAAGCCTTTTTTCTGATCGGGCATGTGACTAAAGACGGTGCCATTGCCGGACCTCGAGTATTAGAACATATGGTTGATGTAGTTATATATTTTGAAGGAGATAACAACCACTTTTTTCGCCTGCTCAGAGGGATAAAAAACCGTTTTGGTTCCACCAATGAAATAGGTTTAATGGAGATGAGAAGTGAGGGTTTAGTGGAAGTCCTGGATCCGGCTGATTTCCTGCTGGGGTCTGGAAACTCCATAGGTACTGCTATTACTTCCAGCTTTGAAGGAAGCAGGCCCCTATTGATAGAAGCCCAATCTCTGGTATCCATCTCAGGTCCCGGTTACTCCCGCCGGATGGCGTCCGGTATTGATCAAAATCGCTTATCCTTGATTATTGCGGTTCTGGAGAAATTGCCGGGATATAATCTATCGGCCCAGGATGTATACCTTAGAATAAGTGGCGGACTTTTTATCAAAGATCCAGCCGCTGATTTGGGTATTGCGGCAGCCATTATATCAAGTTTTAAAAACCATCTGCTTCCTCTTGACACTATTTTCATCGGGGAGCTGGGCTTATCGGGGCAGATTCGATCAGCGTCTTTTCTGGAATTGCGTTTAAAAGAGGCTCTTAGACTGGGATATAAACGAGCAGCAGTTCCTGCTGGGGCCAGCCTTGGGCCTAACAATGAAGTGGAAGTCCATCCATTGGCAGCATTGGATGATTTAATAGCATTTATCAGCA
>CAZPSR010000008.1:0-22249 GCA_964589135.1 uncultured Syntrophomonas sp. | reverse complement strand
GTCTTTCCTTTCATAAGATATGGTCATTATATCCATCAATTCCCGGTCAGGCAATACCATCAGCTTTCTGACTTTTTAGGTTAGCTCAAACACCATACGCTTCACAATTAAGGTGCAAAACCCCTGCCAAGCTTAGTGTACGCAGAGTAATTAACTTTCTGCAGGAAATACCTTTCTAAAATTATATGCAAAAAAGCAGGGAGATTATCATGTCTGCCTGCTTTAATGATTTTCTATTGATCCAGATATCTTTTTACAGCAATGGGGCTATAAAGACCAGGGAAACTATCGCCATCAGCTTCAAGAGTATGTTCAGGGAAGGTCCGGCAGTATCCTTACAGGGGTCTCCCACCGTGTCCCCAACCACTCCAGCTGCATGGGCTTCGCTGCCTTTGCCGCCATAGTTGCCGGATTCAATATATTTCTTGGCATTATCCCAGGCTCCCCCGGCATTGGCCAGCATAATAGCCAAACATACTCCAGAAGCAATAGATCCGCCCAGCATACCGGCCAGGGCTTCACCACCCAGGAGAAGACCTACCAAAACTGGAGCTACTATAGCCAAGAGACCAGGTACTATCATTTCCTTAATGGCGGAACGGGTGCTGATGTCTACACAACGGGCATAGTCAGCTTTGGCCTTTCCTTCCATCAAACCAGTGATTTCCCGGAACTGTCTCCTTACTTCTTCTACCATTTCAGCGGCAGCCCGGCCCACTGCTCCCATGGTCATAGCACAGAAGAAGAAAGGCAGCATGGCTCCAAGCAAAACTCCTACCATTACCATGGGGTTCAATAGGTTAACTGAAGCAACTCCAGCCACCTGTGAAAAAGCGCTCAACAAGGCTATGGCCGTTAAAGCGGCAGAACCTATAGCAAAACCTTTTCCAATCGCAGCAGTGGTGTTACCTACTGAATCCAGGCGGTCAGTGGTTTCCCGAACTTCATGGGGCAATTCGGCCATTTCGGCAATTCCCCCGGCGTTATCGGCTATGGGACCATAAGCGTCAACAGCTACTACCATGCCGGTGGTGGCTAGCATACCTACTGCTGACAGGGCTATGCCATAAATGCCCCCAGTTATATAGGCTATTATCATGGCCAGACAGATAATTATTATGGGAATCAGGGTAGAAAACATTCCCACTCCCAGTCCGGAAATAATTACCGTAGCGGGTCCGGTCAGGGCTGACTTAGCTATTCCCTGGACCGGTTTATATTCGTCCGAGGTATAGTACTCAGTAACCAAACCTATAACCGTTCCAGCTACCAAGCCGGCTACCAGAGACCAGAACACTCCAAAATGGGCTCCTGGCAACAGCATTTTAACCGCAAAATAGGCAATTACTACTAATATTGCAGCAGAACCAAAGGTTCCGGCATTTAATGCTTTCAAGGGGTTGCTTTTTTCGTCGGTTCTAACCAAAAAGGTACCTATAATAGAGGCAATTATTCCACCTGCGGCTATAATTGCCGGCAGGAATATTCCTCCGGTACCATAAAGGGCAAACCCTACGGCCCCTAAAGTCATAGCGGCAATTATTGCTCCTACATAGGATTCAAATAGGTCCGCACCCATACCGGCTACGTCACCAACATTATCCCCTACATTATCAGCTATTGTTGCTGGATTGCGGGGGTCGTCCTCGGGAATCCCGGCTTCTACCTTACCTACCAGATCGGCACCTACGTCTGCGGCTTTGGTATATATTCCTCCGCCCACCCGGCCAAACAGGGCGATGGAACTTCCCCCCAAAGCAAATCCATTTACTATCGCGGGTTCTCCGTAAATTATGTATAATACTCCCAAACCCAAGAGACCTAATCCGCAAACAGCCATGCCCATTACTGCTCCACCAGAAAAGGCAATGCCTAGAGCCGCATTCTGGGAAGTTCGGGCTGCGTTAGCGGTTCTCACATTGGCCTTAGTAGCCACGCTCATTCCAATAAATCCAGCTGTAGCAGAACATATGGCCCCCACCAGGAAACATATAGCGGTTTCCCAGGCATCCTCGGGCAGAGCCAATCCCAGTACCAGAAATACTGCTACTACAAAAATCGCCAGAGCTGTATACTGCCTTCTTAAAAAGGCCATAGCTCCTTCATGAATATGTCCCGCAATTTCCATCATTCTTTCGTTTCCAGGATCTGCCTTGTTTACTTTTCCCGCTAGGTAAAAAGCAAACAAAAGCGCTAAGGCTCCTGCGGCGGGAGCATATAGCGAAAGGTTTTCTAACACGATAAAAAAGCCTCCTTACAAATGATAACGAAGTGAAATCAATTGATGTTAAGTCCGTTCTTAGTATTAAAGTATGGCAATTACCAGTGTTAATACCATAAAGATTGCCGACAGCCATGCGGTAATCTTGGCCAATAATTCATCCAAGCCCTTCTTTTTGCCGCCAAACAGAGCTTCACCTCCGCCGGCGATGCTGCCTGATAAGCCAGCACTCTTACCTGATTGGAGCAATATAGTGGCGATTATGGCCAATCCAATCAGTACCTGAAACACCAGGGCAACAGTTTTTATCATGATTTCACCTCCGTTTCCAGCTATCCGTAGCTAGAGCCAAAATATATTGTAACATATTAGTTAGATAGATAACAATAAGCTACTCTAATAAGTCTTAGCCCCGAATGCTGTAAAACACCTCTTTACCCCGATACTGAGCAAAAATATCCAGTTCTTCCTCTATCCTCAGCAACTGGTTATACTTGGCTACCCGGTCGGTGCGGGCGGGGGCACCGCTTTTGATCTGCCCGGCCCCGGTAGCTACTGCAATATCAGCAATTATGGCATCTTCAGTTTCCCCAGAACGATGGGAAATTACGCAAGTATAACCGGCTCTTTTGGCCAGATTTATGGTGTCCAGGGTTTCACTCAGGGTACCGATCTGGTTTACCTTGATCAGTATACTGTTAGCAATACCTTTTTCAATGCCCTGAGCCAATCTTTGGGTATTGGTTACAAATATATCATCCCCCACCAACTGAATCCGATGGCCCAAACGCTGGGTCAGTTTCTTCCAACCTTCCCAATCATCTTCATCCAGGCCATCCTCCAGAGATATAATGGGGTATTTATTAACTAGCTCTTCATAGAAATCAATCATTTGTTCTGAACTCAAAACCTGGCCAGTACTTTCCAGGTGGTACTTACCATCCCGGTATAATTCGCTGGCAGCTACATCCAAGCCCAGGAAGATATCCTGTCCCGGCTGGTAACCAGCTTGGGTAATAGCTTCCATTATGGCATCCAAAGCTCCTTGATTTGAGGGCAGATTAGGGGCAAAGCCTCCTTCATCCCCCACCGCAGTTGCCAGTCCCTGGTCCTTAAGTACTTTCTTCAAGCTGTGATATATTTCCACTACCATTCTTAAACCTTCGGCAAAGTTGGGAGCCCCAGCCGGCAAAACCATAAATTCTTGAATATCTACATTATTATCTGCATGTTTTCCCCCATTCATTATGTTCATCTGGGGAACCGGAATCTCCCGAGCATTTACCCCACCTATATACTGGTACAAGGGCAAACCCAGGTATTGGGCAGCAGCCCGGGCTACCGCCAGGGAAACACCCAGTATGGCATTGGCCCCCAATTTGCTCTTGTTGGGGGTACCATCCAAATCCACCATCAGAGTATCGATGTCAATCTGGCGCACTGCCTCCATGCCAATGACTTGGGGGGCAATTACTTCATTCACATTGGCGACAGCTTTTAATACCCCTTTACCATCATATCTTTTCTTATCTCCATCCCGTAATTCCACCGCTTCATGGGCCCCGGTGGAAGCTCCCGATGGCACTATAGCCCTGGCCATAGTGCCATCTTCCAAAATAACCTCTACCTCTACGGTAGGATTGCCCCTGGAATCCAATACTTCTCTGGCAAATACATCAACTATTTCACTCATAATTTTACCCCTTTCTCTTTGGATTCTAAGCATATAAATTGCCTAGAGCCCTATTTGCTTTCGATTAAGCTGCGGCCAGTCATTTCCGGTGGGGCCGCCAATCCCAACAGCTCCAGGATAGTGGGAGCAACGTCCTGTAAGGAACCTTCGGGCCTTAAACTCTGTCCCCGATGTTCATCTGACACCAGAATAAAAGGAACTTGATTTGTAGTATGAGCGGTGAGGATCCCCCCGGTACCAGGACAGATCATCTCTTCACAATTGCCGTGATCAGCGGTTATCAAGACTACCCCTTTTTTCTGCAATACCCTCTCTACCACCCTTTGCATACAAATGTCCACCGTATGCACGGCTTTGACTGCCGCTTCCAGATTACCGGTATGACCTATCATATCGGCATTGGCGTAGTTAAGAATAATTACATCATAATAATTCCGTTCTATCTCCTGAATTACCCGGTCAGTCACTTCCTTGGCACTCATTTCCGGTTTTAGATCATAGGTCTCTACCGGGGGAGATGGGATAAGGATACGATCCTCACCTGGATTAGGCTGTTCCACTCCACCATTAAAGAAAAAGGTAACGTGAGCGTATTTTTCCGTTTCCGCAATCCGCAGCTGTTTCATATTATGGAGGGCCAGCCATTCCCCCAGGGTATTATCCAAGCTCTGGGGCCTAAAGGCGATGGGGAAATTAAGGTTTATATCATACTGGGTCATGCAGACCAAATGAATATTAGGCCTTTTATCCCGGGGAAAGGGTTCAAAATCCACATCCACCAGGGCATGGCTTATTTCCCTGGCCCGGTCGGCCCGGAAATTAAAGAATATAACGCTGTCCCCATCCTTTATGCTTCCCCGGGGAGAGCCCTGTTTATTCAGTATAACCACTGGTTCTACGAATTCATCACTTATTCCAGCCTCATAGCTCTGGGTAATGGCTGCCAATGGATCCAGAGCCAGATGGCCCTGGCCCATAACCATAGCCTGATAAGCTCGATAAACCCGCCGCCAACGTTTATCCCGGTCCATGGCATAAAACCTGCCCATCACGGTAGCAATCTGGCCGATGCCCAGTTCCTGCATCTCTTCTTGTAAGTGATCTACAAATTTAAGGCCTTGATGGGGGTCACTGTCTCTTCCGTCTAAAAAAGCATGTAAATAAACCTCAGGCAAACCCTGCATTTGGCAGAACTTCAGTAAGGCATAAATATGGTCCATATGGCTATGCACTCCGCCATCAGATACCAGCCCCATAAGATGAAGGGCCCCGGCTCTGGATCGGACCTTTTCGGCTGCAGCCAGGAAAATAGGGTTGGTATAAAAGGAGCCATCTTCGATGGCATTACTTATTCTAGTAATATCCTGATATACAATGCGGCCAGCCCCCATATTGAGATGCCCCACTTCCGAATTTCCCATCTGGCCCCAGGGCAAACCCACATATTTGCCTGAAGTATTCAAACAGCTGTCAGGGTAGCTGTTCCTAAGCCGTTTGAAATGTTCCGGCCGGGCCAGGGCTATCGCATTACGGGCACATTTTTCCCCTTCCCCCCAGCCGTCCAGAATCATTAAAACCACCGGTTTTTTATCCATTTCCACTCAACCTCACTATATTGGCAAAAACGGCCGCATCCAGACTGGCTCCCCCAATCAAGGCCCCGTCTATATCTTCTTGCTGAATAAATTCTTTTATGTTCTCTTCTTTAACACTGCCCCCATATAAAATCCTAATAGCTGCAGGAGCCTGGGCTCCACCATGCTGGGTCAGCTGCTCCCGGATAAAGCTGCACATCTCTTGGGCATCCTGTCCCTTGGCATTAACCCCGGTGCCAATGGCCCAAACTGGTTCATAAGCAATTACCAGCTTATCCATCCCCTCTAGAGCCAGACCTGATAAAGCCTGGTTTAATTGCTGGGCAACTATCTCCTCGGCCTGGCCGGCCTTTCTCTGGGCCAGGGTTTCCCCAATGCATAGGATGGGGATTAGCCCGGTCCGACAGGCCTGGTGCATCTTCTTATTTATAAGAAAATCCTTTTCCCCCATCAGCTGCCTTCTTTCGGAATGCCCAATTATGACATAAGTACAACCGGCATCCAAGAGCATGGAAGCCGAAATTTCACCGGTAAAAGCACCATTATCCTGCCAATAAAGATCCTGTCCCCCTAATTTAATCCCTGCTCGGGCCAGGAAGGGCTGCAATTCATATAAAAAGGTAAAGGGAGGACAAATCAACAGCTCACAATTACTCTGGGGGGGCAGCAGAGCTGGCATGGCCTGAGCAAAAGCCAAAGCCTCGCTTCTCGATTTATTCATTTTCCAATTACCAGCTATCATAGGAACCCTCATCCTAACAACCCCTTTCCCAATTTACCAGAATCAGTGCTCACAAACAGCGACTCCGGGCAATACTATACCTTCAAGAAACTCCAAGGTCGCTCCCCCTCCAGTAGATATATGAGTTATTTCTTCTTCCAAGCCCAGGTCATGTACGATTACACTGGTATCTCCTCCGCCAATAACCGTAGTAGCATTAGAAAGAGCCAGAGCCTGGGTAATTGCCCTAGTGCCCTGGGCAAATTGATCATACTCGAAAACTCCCAAAGGCCCGTTCCAAACTATGGTTTTAGCCTCGCTGACAAGTTTCCGATAATCCTCTATGGTTTCCGGACCAATATCCAAAATCATTTTATCTGAACTGACCCCATCTACATCCACTATTTCTGCCTTAGCATCAGCGGAAATACTATCAGATATTACTACATCCCGGGGAAATACCAGTCTGACCTTTTTTTCTTGGGCGGCCTGAATTATACTCCGGGCTTGATCCAGCAAATTATCTTCACAAAGGGATTTTCCCACATTCTTGCCCTGAGCCTTGAGAAAGGTATTTGCCATACCTCCGCCAATCAGAATAATATCCATTTTATCCAAGAGGTTATTGATCAAACCTAATTTATCTGCTACTTTGGCCCCACCCAGAATGGCCATTCGAGGTTTTTCTCCCTCTCCCAAAGCCTTACTCAACATGGCTACTTCATTTTCCATCAAAAACCCGGCATAAGCCGGCAGATAATCAGCTACTCCGGTAGTGGAAGAGTGAGCCCGATGGGCGGTGCCAAAAGCATCATTGACAAAAACATCGCCTAGGGAAGCCAGCTGCCGGGAGAATTCCGGGTCGTTTTTCTCCTCCCCCGCATAATACCTTACGTTTTCCAGCAGCAAGACCTGCCCCTCCGACAAGTTCTGTACCCTTTCCTGTACCTCTTCTCCTATACAGTCATCCAGCTTGAAGACTGGCATATTTAAGAGCAATGACAGATGAGAGGCCACTTTATCCAGGCTGTACTTGCCATTTTTCTTGCCCCCGGGCCGGCCCAGGTGACTCATCAATATCAGTTTTCCCCCCTGGGCCAAAACATAATTAATAGTGGGTAAAGCCGCAGTGATCTTGGCATCATCCAGTATGTTATTTTCCTGATCAGTGGGGACATTAAAATCTACCCGCATTAATACTCGTTTACCTTTAAGCTCCAGGTCCCGCAAACTCTTCATCGCTACACCTCCCTATCTCTCAATATCATTTCAATCCGCCTAAATATACTACTGCATCTACTACGCGCATGGAATAACCCCATTCATTGTCATACCAGGCAATGACCTTGGCGAGCTTTTCTCCCATGGTCATGGTCAAAGCTCCATCTACTACGGCAGAATGGTCTTCGCCCCGATAATCAGTAGATACCAGCTCTTCCTCACTATATTTCAAAATGCCCTTTAATTCATTTTGGCTGGCTGCTTTAAAGGCATTATTTATCTCTTGCACTGAGGCCGATTTGCTCAATTCCACCGTTAAATCGATCAGGGATACGGTAGGAGTAGGGACTCTTATGGCCATGCCGTCAAACTTGCCATCCAATTCCGGAATGACCAGGCCTACAGCACTGGCCGCACCAGTTGTGGTAGGAACCATAGATAAAGCAGCAGCCCGAGCTCTTCTAAGATCACTGTGGGCCAAATCAAGTATACGCTGGTCATTGGTATAGGAATGTACCGTAGTCATCATTCCTCGTTCAATGCCGAACTGATCCAATAGTACTTTGGCTACTGGAGCCAGACAGTTGGTGGTACAGGAGGCATTGGAAATAACCTGATATTCAGGAAGGCACTGAAGGTGGTTAACTCCCATCACCATGGTGAAATCAATTTTCTTGCCCGGAGCGGTAATCAATACTTTCCGGGCTCCCGCCTTCAAGTGTTTGGAGGCCTTTTCCTGGCTGCGAAAAGCACCAGTGCCTTCAATAATTATGTCTGCCCCCAGCTCTTTCCAGGGCAGTTGCTCCGGATCTTTCTGGGACAAATATCTGGTCTTCTTGCCGTTGATTATCAGGCTATCCTGTTCTGGAATCACTTCACCCGGGTAGCGTCCATATATAGAATCATATTTAAACAAATGGGCCGAGGCCTGGGCATCCCCTAGATCATTAATGGCAACAATCTCCAGGTCCTTCCTTTCCAGGGCAATTCTCCCTACCAGTCGCCCAATGCGCCCAAACCCATTAATAGCTGCTTTAATCGTCATTTTAACCACCCTTTCTAACTCAAATTTATAATTTCTCTGGCTGCGCCCTCATCGGTAATCAATACATCCAGCTGACCATGAGCTAACACTGCTTTAATGGCCTGAGCCTTTTTTTGGCCTCCAGCCACTGCCACTACGGTTTCAATATGGACCAAATCACTCATTTCCAGACCTATACCCGGAACTTCATATACTATATTGCCCTTTTCATCAAAATAATATCTGAAGGCCTCAGCCACAGCATTTTTTTCCTGCAAGACAGCAATAATCGACCTGGGCAATCCCCGTCGGGCTGCCATCTCCATAGCTGGGCCGATACCATGGATTAATATAGTGCTGGTTTTTATTATCTGCAGTATTTCTTTTACATGGACGTCCTTTTTCAGAATTTCGGCGGTGTTCTCTTCGATATTGTCCGGAATATGCAAGAGCCGGTATTGAGCTCCCAGAGTATCAGCAATATTGGCGGCTATGGTTCCCGCCTGTTGTTCCAAGCCTTCTCCCAGACCGCCCCGGGCTGGAACCACCAGGACCTCCTTCATTCCGTTGCCAGCCTTCATAGCGGCGGCCATTTGGGCCAGAGTAGTTCCCCCGGTAACTGCCAGCACACTATCAGCTTGCAGAATTTTTCTCAAATAGTCTGCAGCGGCCCGGCCCAAGTCTTGGTAGCTGAGATAGTCCACACTGGAGTCCCCCGGCACAATGATGGCCTCTTTGATATGGAAGCTCTGTTTGATTTTTTCAGCCAGAGGCCGGATACTTAAAAGTGAGGGTACGATATAACTTATTTCCTGAAGCAACTTGCGGCCGGAGGGGCTGAGGCTGATGCCGGCGGAGGTAGCCAGGGCTGCTCCCCGGGCTTTGAATTTATCAATTTCACTTCTAACCGTTCGTTCAGACAGGTTCAGCTCCTTGCACAGTTGACGCCTGCCTACCGGTTCATGATAGTAGATATGCCTTAGTATCCTATATCTGGTATCGATTAATTGTATGGCCTCGGGAGCCAGACGCTCCAGTACCAGCAAGGTTCTCTCCATATTCACCACCTGGACTCCTTCTCACCAGTGTAAAAGTGGGGCAATATTTTACTCAAGGGGCAATTTAGTCCCACCATCAAGAAAATATTGCCTTATTTATATTATTATTATATCACATCCCCAGCTTATTGATGTATCAATGATATAACAAATAAATAATACTCATCTTTGGGTAGCTAGAGAATAGGCTTCTATTATATCGCTGCGGCTGACAATCCCCAGTAATTTGCCTTGATCATTGGGGTCCACCACTGGTAAGCGCCCTACCTTACCTTGAGCCATTTTTTCCACAACTACTGCTATGGTGTCCTGAGGATATACGTAGATTATATGAGGATTAACTATATCTTGCAAAGTTTGATACTGATCTTGCTTAATGGCACTCCATACCTGTTCATAGGTTATCAGTCCCACCAGGCGACCATCGCTCATAACCGGAAACCCGGTATAGGTCCTATCTCGCATTATTTCTTCAGCCGCCTTTAAAGTACAGCCACTATCCAGGGTTTCTACCCCAGGGGTCATCACCGACTTTACTGCCATCTGCCCCATTTTGTCTATATTTTCTCCTTTCCGAAGATTCATACCCTCCCGAACCAATTTCATGGTATAGATGGATTCCGGGCATATGCCCCGGGCTACCAGGGCACTAATAACACATACCAGCATTAATGGCAACACCACCTTATAATCGCCGGTCATTTCAAAAATAATAATTATACCGGTAATAGGAGCCTGAGCTATCCCTGCGAATACTCCAGCCATGCCCACCAGGGCATAGGCACCAGGAAGAGCGGTCATAGCCGGAAATAAGGTGTTAAGTAAATAAGCATAACTTCCTCCCAACATGGATCCCATATACAAGCTGGGGGCAAAAACCCCTCCTAATCCACCTGAACCCAAGGTCAGGGAAGTAGCTAATATTTTGGCTCCCATTAATATGAATACCAGGGACCAAGACAAGTCATTAGTTAATATTTTCTCAACACTTTCATATCCTACTCCAAAAATCTGGGGATAACCCAGCCCTATCATTCCAACCAACAAGCCTCCCAAAGCCGGTTTGAGATAGTTAGAAATAGGCAGTCTTTTAAACAAGTCTTCTGAAGCATCTAGAGCCTTAATAAATATTACCGCCAGGACCCCGGCCAAGACCCCCTGGACTAAATAAAACAACAGCTCCCCAGGAGATACTAAGTCATAGGGGGGAACCATAAAGGCAGGGTGATCACCCCAATGTACCCGGCTAATGATAGCTGAAACGAGAGAACTGATTACTATAAGGATAAAGTTGCTGCTTCTGAATTTACCCAGGATAACTTCCTGGGCAAAAAGGACTCCACCGATAGGGGCATTAAAGGTGGCGGAAATTCCTCCGGCGGCTCCACAGGCCAGCAAAGTCTTTAAAAGGTCTGGAGAAACTTTGAATCCTTGTCCGACTACTGAAGCTATAGTTGAACCAATATGTACAATAGGTCCATGCAGGCCAGCCGACCCCCCTGAACCAATAGTAATGGCAGAAGCCAAAGTCTTAGCCAACATGGTCCAGGGCTTCATAACACCCTCCTGGTCGACTGCCACCATAACTTCGGACACTCCATACCCCTTTTTTTCACGGACCAGACCGCAGACTATGCCACCTACCAGCAATCCCCCTAAGGCCGGGAGCAGGATAAGACGGTATTCTCCAAAAATAGGTTCCAAGACCCCTTGGCTTTGGATAAAAAAAAGCGAATGGAAAAAGTCGATCAGAATTCTAAAGGCAATGGATGCCAGACCAGTGCCCACTCCAATTAGAGCTGCAATCAGCAGCAAGCGTGAGGAATCAAGCCAGTAATTGTTTCTTCGACCATTTACATCTTTGCTATCAGAATTCATCGACTAAGTCATTCCTTATTCGTGCTTTTTATTAATCTTGGCGGGATAAAGAAAACTACATCCTGGGGGGATGCAGTTGATAATGTCTTCTCTTACTATTGTCCCATTAAGCCTGGATGTTTTCAATATCTCTTACGGGCCATGGTAGAAGGGATTCCCAATTCCTGACGATATTTAGCTACCGTACGCCGGGAAATCCTGATTCCTTTTTGCTTCAAGAGTTTGGAGATAGCTTCATCACTGAGAGGTTTGCTGCTATCCTCACCGTTGATTATTTCCTCCAGCATATGTTTTATGCTCTTGGAAGAAACTTTACTGCTCCCATATGAGTCAACTCCGGTGCTGAAAAAATATTTTAGTTCAAAAAGGCCCTGGGGAGTTTGAATATATTTATTGGTAGTGGCCCGACTCACCGTTGATTCATGGACATCCACCGCCTCCGCTACTCGGCGCAGGTTGAGGGGTTTCATGTATTCTACCCCTTTATCCAGAAATTCAGTTTGAATATCCACTATACTGCGGGCTACCTTGTACAAGGTCATCCGTCTTTGTTCAATACTTCGAATCAGCCAGATGGCTGAACCCATTTTGTCTTCCAGATATTTTTTGGCATCCTGGGAGAAGTTATCATTCTGATGTAATATCCGTTTATAAACATTATTTACAATCAAGCGTGGAAAGTTCATATCATTTACTATTACCACATATTCCCCTTCCACCTTTTCCACGAAAACATCGGGCATTATATACTTGACATCATCATAACTACTGTATTGCAAGCCTGGTCTGGGGTCCAGGGTTCTTATCAGATCGCATACTTCCTGAATCTGGTTGATGGGTATGGAAAGGGATTGAGCTATCTTGTTTAGTCTAGCCCGAGCCAGGTCTTCCATATGGTGTTTTATAATGCAAGTGGCTATGGAATCCTCCTTGTTGTAATACCTGAGCTGCAACAGAAGACATTCAGGTAGATCCCGGGCTCCCACCCCATGGGGATGAAAGGATTGTATCAACTGGAGCACCTTTTCTACTTGGTCCAGGGGTACTTTTAGATTGCTGGCAACTTCATTCAGATCTACACAAAGATAACCATTTCTATCAATACTACCGATCAGGTAGTTACCAATTACCTGATCCTCTTCTTCCTTGCAGCTCAGACGAAGCTGAAATTCCAGGTGTTCATAAAGGCTGGGTCTTTTAGTGAGAAAATTCTCCAAGGAAGGGCTTTCTTCCCGGTCGGCAAGATTATATCCTATGTCCCTATCATTGTAATATTCTACAATATCTTCTATCTTATTATCGGGCTCTTCACGTTCAACTTTGTCAGCTTCAAGGCTTTCTTCAGGTTCAGGTTCTTTCAATTCTAAAAAAGGGTTCTCCTGAAGCTCCTGCTCAATATACTCACTCAATTCAATTGTAGACATCTGCAGGATAGCAATAGCCTGACGCAGTTCAGGAGTCATCATCAGTTTCTGCTGTTGTTCCAAGAAAACATCCTGTGTCAGCCGCATCTTAGTCCCTCCGCTTCAAAGACTATCCATTTCCTTAATTCGCCATAAATATACAAGTTCCTGCTTCATTCATCTTAACTGCCAATCACTGCTAGTCCCCAATTACTTCAATCAAGTTTTCCAGCTTCCTCATCCGGTAAGCGGTACCTGATTTGCTTAAAGGGGGATCAAGGGTGGCACCTAGCTCTTTCAGGGAGTATTCTGGATGTTCAATTCTTAACCAGGCCAACTCCCGTAAGTTAATGGGGATGCCTTCCCAACCATTCTTTTCTACATAGTTTTGAATCAATTCCACCTGTCGCAAAGAAGCATCTATAGTTTTGGCCAGATTAGCGGTTTCACAGTTAACCTGCCGATTGACGTTGTTACGAACCGACTTCAATATCCTGACATTTTCGAAGTCCAATAAAGCTTTGTTGGCTCCTACCAGACGCAGAAAATCTACTATTTTTTCCCCTTCTTTAAGATAAATAACCAGGTTGCTTTTTCTCTCTACTATACCTGCTGGAAGGTCAAATAATTCCATTAGTTTTCTGATATCTGCCGCCATTTTGCTATCATTACAGATTATTTCCAGATGATAGCTGCCTTCGGGACGGTTGATAAAACCCCGGCTTAGGAATAGCCCCCTCAGATAGGCCCTTTTACAACAGGATTTTCCTAGCTGGGCCCAGTTAATCCTTCTGCTTGGACCCTGGTTAAGGTATAAGCTAATTTCGGACCGGAGTCTGCTATCATTCTTACCCAGTTCCGTGTTGACCATATAAAAACGTTTTTTCTGAAAAAATCTCCTATTAGCAACATTTACTGTGGATTGCAATCCATGTACATTTTTAATCATTTTAAAGGCTTTCCTGGCTGTAGCTGCGTTATCCAGGGTAAGGCTTAAGAGGTATTTTGAGCTTTCCCGGCTCAGCTTGCCGCTGCTCAAGAACAAGGCTGACAGCTCAGCTTTCTGGCAACAGTCTTTTTCTCCCATTTCTCGAGCTAACTCGTTGCGAACATCATTGGAAAAACTCATAGTTTCTTCTCCCTGGATATAATCAATCTAAGAGAGCCATAACTGCCCGGGCCAATTTATCTGAATCATGCCAGGCCACATCATTATCTGAAACCAGGTCCTGTCTTATTATGTTGATCCCCATAGCCTGGATTTCTGCATAGGCTGGCAGTACTGGAACCGCTTTCTCCTCCCGATAGCGCATAAGCCTGTTCTCATCAATGACTCCGGAGTTGACAATCACATGATCCACCAGTTGGCAATTTAAATGATGCTTTATAGCTTCTAAATGGTCGGCTGCGGTAAAACCATCAGTTTCGCCATTTTCGGTCATAATGTTGCTGATATAAATCACCGGGGCTTTAGCCTGGGTAATAGCTTCGGCTATCCCCTTTACCAGCAAATTGGGTATTATGCTGGTATAAAGGCTGCCCGGCCCCAGTACAATAAGGTCAGCTTCCTGGACCGCCTTTAAGGTCTCGGGAACTGGTATGCATTGATCCGGAATCAAGGAGATTCTCTCTATCTTACCCATATAATTCCTGATCCTGGTTTCACCCATTACGGTATGGCCATTTTCCATGGTGGCAGTCAGTACTATCGGTTCCAAGGTGGCCGGCAGTACTACTCCCCGCACGGCCAGGACCTTACTGACTTCTTGAATGGCCGATATAAAATCCCCTGCAATCTCGCTCATGGCCACTAAGAGCAGATTACCCAGACTATGACCCTGTATACCTCCTCCGGCTCGGAAGCGATGCTGAAACACCTTATCCATCAGGGTTTCAGTTTCAGCCAGAGCCACCAGACAATTGCGAATATCTCCGGGAGGTAAAACTCCCATTTCCGCCCGCAGTCTTCCGGAGCTGCCTCCGTCATCACTTACCGTTACTATGGCAGTAAGCCTGGAAGTATATTTTTTTAATCCTTTTAATAAAACTGAAAGTCCAGTACCCCCACCTACTACTACAATCCCAGGTTCTCCTTTTATTGCCATCTACTCCTCCACTACTTTAGATCTGGCAAAATCTCTATGTTTTACCAGAACATTATATCCCATTTCAGCTAACTCTTGACCGATGTGTTCGGCCAGAACTACTGAGCGGTGCTGCCCCCCGGTACATCCGATGGACAAGGCCAGGTTGGTTTTTCCCTCTTTGATATAGTGGGGAATCAGATACTTTAACAAAGCTACGAAGCGACGATTAAAAGCTTGAGTAGCGGTAGATTTCATGACATAGTCTTTTACGGGTTGATCCATACCAGTCATGGTTTTCATCACTGGATCATAAAAGGGATTGGGCAGAAAGCGAACATCTATTACCAGATCTGAATCCAGGGGTATTCCCAGTTTATATCCGAAGGACACCAGATTGATAGCAAAGCCATTAATGGACTTTTCACTATAGAGGCTGATTAACTTCTCTCTTAAGGCCCGGGAAGAAGTATTTGAGGTATCAATAACCACATTGGCCTGACCCCGAAGTTCTTCCAGCATGGTTTTTTCAATCTGTATAGCCTCTAATAGTCTCCAGCGTCCAGATAGGGGGTGCTTCCTCCGGGATTCCTTAAAGCGCCTTACCAGCACCTCATCCGAGGCTTCCAAAAACAATATTTCATACTGCAAATGGTCCTGCTGCAGTTCTTCCAGAGCTCGGGTCAAATCCAGGAAAAAATCCCCTCCCCGAGCATCCATAACCAGGGCTACCTTATCAATTTTTCCTTCAGATTGAATACCCAGTTCCACAAATTTGGTCAAGAGTGCAGGCGGGAGATTATCAACACAGTAATACCCAATATCTTCCAAGCAGTTGACGGTCTGAGTTTTTCCTGCTCCTGATAATCCAGTAATTATGAGTATGCGTAATCCTTCGCTTTTTTCGACCACTCTTTATATCCCCTCCCGGACCGGCGATTAGCTATTCTTTCTCTATTAATCCCCAGCTTATCTGCTATCCAACTTCCATAATCGAGATTTCCCACCGATTTCTGCAAATGCGCATCACTATTAATAATAAATTTAACACCAACCCGGTTAGCTTCAATTATATCAGAAATTGGTGGATATTTATGAGCACAATTTATTTCAAATAATACCTGCCTATTTTTACAGGTCCAGGCTACCTCTTCTATGTGCACCTTAAAGAATAGACCGGGATGGGACAAAATATCAATCTGGGGATAACGATTTAGAGCCGCTGTAATAGCCCTGGTATTGGCCCTTACCGCCCCTTTCTGAAAGCGGGGGCCCAGGTGGCGCAGGGAATTACGGGCGGTAATGTTCCAGCCCTCTTTAAGGGAGGTAGGCCAGGTATAGGGATGCAAGCCTACTATAAGAATATCTAGTTCTTGGATAATCTCTTCATCCAAGTCCAGGGTTCCGGCTAAATCTCGGATATTGGCTTCAGCGCCTAACAGCACCCGGATATTGCGGTATTTGTTTTGGGCCTGGCCTATTTCTGCCTTAATATCCAGAAAGCTCTCCAGTCTTTTCACCCCGATAACGGCGGCCAGGGGTCCATGATCAGTTATGGCTACTTCCCTCAGGCCTTTGCTGACTGCGGCTTGGACTATGTTTTCAACACTCTGCCGACCGTCACTATACCGGGAATGGGTATGATAATCCCCGAAGAAATCCATAAATACCACCCCTGCTTGGTTTAACTGTCTATAATTTGTCCATTATGCTTCCTTTCTACTACTAGAGGATTTGGCCTAAATAGTTTTCCTAAGCAATTAGGCCTTCATTTCATAGCTGTCATCCTTAAAGCAAAATCGAAGCTGCCTTAAGTCTGACCTGAGCCAGCTGATCTGGCTAAACTTATTGGGCCAATTGCTGTTTAAGATAATCTATCATTTTCACTGGGGTAGGATTGATACCATATTCTAAAGCCAAATAAACACTGAGATAGTCACCTACATATATTAGCGAAAACACCCGGGCCAGATATGATTGGCCCCGACTATGAACTTCAATCAGGTTCTTCACTTTATCCTTGATAATATTCTTGCTGATCTCAATGCGTTTTTGGATTCTCTCATAATCCTGTTCATCCCTTAACAGGATATATACCTGACGCTGTAAAATATCCGCCGGTGTTTCAAAACCCACTATTTCATTGTGGTTAAGTTCAGGAAAAATACTGTAATAGGCCGGGCTTTTGGCGTTTTCGTTGATCTGGGCTTTCCAACGCTGGGCCGCTACCTCTGATACTCCAGTAGTTCCCCATATTACTGGAATGCTGCCTCGACATTTACCGGCAATCACCCGAGCCAGGTTTACCGGAATATCAACCGTAGGTTTAAGAGTTTCCCGCAGTTCCTTCAATACAGCAGCAGTTTCCCTTATTTCTTCTTCTACTCCCGGGCAGATGCCCATCTTACCCAAGATCAAGACAAGCGGAGCAAACAGCCAGCCCACCGCAGCTCGGGGGACAAATCCAGAGGGGACCTGAATCAGCCCTTGTCCGTCCCGGCGAGCATATTCGCTCAGTTTACCTCCGCTGCTCAAAACGATTATTCTGGCTCCACGTTTCACCGCCTGTTCATAAGCAGACAGAGTCTCTTCAGTGTTGCCCGAATAGCTTACGACCAATACCAGAGTCTCCTTTTCTACAAAAGCCGGCAAATCATAATCCCGATTTACCACAACCGGCAGCTTGGCCTTTTTAGCCAGATAGTTGCGCAGGATGTCCCCTCCAATAGCGGATCCCCCTAAACCAGTTACCACTATGTTCTGGTAATTCTGTCTATAGCCCTGGATAAAATCAAGTTCCAGGCCCAGGCTGTTATGGAACTGATCTGGCAGCTCATATAGATATCCCATCATTTTTTCTACACTCATATCACTAGTCATCCTTTTTCCCTCCTGCCCTTATGTATTTATTTGATGAGCCATGCTCCCTATTACTATTATGCTTAATACCCACCCAATTAGTTTATCTTTCCCCCCGGGCAGCTAATTATTAGCTTTACTAGCTGTCCCTGCTTATGAATTTTTCCAGGGCCTGTATTACCCCTGCTTCATCATTGGATCCGGTAATATAATCAGCTGCTGCTTTTACCTGGGGATGAGCATTGCCTACAGCCACTCCGGTACCTGCCCATTCAATCATAGGCAGATCATTATGACTGTCACCGATGGCCATAACCTCCTGGGCTTGAATCTCCAGAGCAGCAGCTACTGCAGCCAGAGCCCGGGCCTTGGTGGCATCAGCATCCATTATTTCCAAGGTATTATACTTAAACGGAGTGAGATGAAGCAGGGGGCCGTACTTTTCTCTCAGCCAGAGAGCCAAATCCTCCAGCTGACCACCCTGCTCCAATACCGCCATTATTTCCAGTGGTGGCGTTTTAAGCACTAATCCCCTGATATCTTGGGTTATTATGGGCTCAATACCGGTAACCCGGGCATGGGTTTGCAAAACTGGCATCATTTTCCTGGTGTAAATCTGGTCATTACAATAAATATGGTAATCCATCCGGTTAAATTCCAAAAATTCTATTAACTCCAGAGCTAACTCGATACTTAAGGGCCTTTCATACCATACATCACCTGAGCTGGAATTCTTGACCAGAGCCCCCTGGTAAGTTATCAGGGGCAAATCCAACCCCAATTGTTGGGCATAAGGCAAGGCGGCCCGAAACATTCTCCCAGTAGCCAGGACTACATACACTCCCTGAGCTTTTACCCTCTGTATAGCCCTGATGCAGGAAGGAGGTATGGTATGCCGGGAGTCCAGGAGAGTATCATCCAGATCAATTGCTACCATTTTAATCTTCATCTTATATCTTCTCCTCTCCCAATATCCAGTATTGTATGGCTGCCGCTACCCCATCTTCATCATTGGAAGCAGTAAGATAATCTGCCACCCTTTTCACTTCAGCCGGAGCATTCCCCATAGCCACCCCTAAGCCAGCCCATTGGAGCATTTCCAAATCGTTATAGCTGTCCCCCAGGGCCATTACCTCCTGCTGCTCAATTCCGAAGTGCTTTGCCAAGATTTTTAAGGCCTGGGCTTTGTTGGCCCGGGGATCCATTATTTCCAGGTAGTATGGTTTGGAACGGGTAATGTTTAATGAAGAACCGTGAATGTTTTTCAGCTCTTGTTCCAGCTTAAGCAGCTGCTCTTCATCTCGATTTACCACCATTACTTTTAAGGCTTCCTTACCCTGCCGGCAAGCTTCCTGTAAATTATCTACTATTAAAGGCTCCACCCCGGCTAGCTGGGCATAGTCCGTCCCTTCTTCACTCAAAGATTTCAGGCACAGACGGTCATCAAAATAGGTATGGTAGTGAACTCCAACCCCCTGGCAATAATCCATGACCGCCACCGCCCTATCCGGGGCCAGGGGTTGGTAATAGAGCAGCTCCTGGGTATGAGAATTCTTAACCAGGGCTCCTTGATAGGTTATCAGGGGGACGTCAACCTCCAGTTGCCGGGCATAAGGCAAAGCTGAGCTATACATGCGCCCGGTAGCCAGGGTTATTATAACCCCCTTTTGCCGGGCCCTTCTGATATTTTCTTGGCAAGGGCCAGATATTTTTAAACCTGAGTCTAAGAGGGTGTCATCCAGGTCAATTGCCACCATTTTCAATGACATATTATCCTTCCTTACTAAGCAGATATGATAAACCGGACTGGCAGCCCGGTTTATCGGTATATATTAAAATATATTTTTACTATTTGAACCTGAATTCCTTATCTTCCACCAGAAAGCTAATCAGGAAGCTAACCAGGGTGATAACAATAGAACATACTATAGCCCAGCCAAAACTATCGATATCAAAGCCCTGTATAGTAAGAGAAGTAACCCATAACATAAACCCATTGATTACAAAAGTAAAGAAACCCAGGGTCATAAGGTTTAAGGGCAGAGTGAGCAATATCAACAGGGGACGGATAATGGCGTTTATTACCCCTAGAAATACCGATCCTACAATAGCCGCCCATAAGGTAAGATTAAAAGCCGGTATAATAGCAGCAGTCACAATTATAGCCACTATGTTCAACAGCCACCGCAAAGTCCAACCCTGAACCATCTTATTACCTCCCTTATTAATTCAACTTTCGCATTTCCTCATCTTGTTGGCCTTAGCATCATTATGCCTGATTCCACCATCAATCGACAATAAATGAACAGGTGAATCCTGGCCAATATACTAAGGCTTTTCCTAACTCCTTGTGGAATATTTATCCCGCCTTATCTTCCGTGCCTAAATATTCTCTGGTGAATAAGGGGGAAATGAGTTCTTACTTCTATGATACTCTATTTTTCTATACTTTTATAATAGATTCTGGATATCTCTAGTATTTTCATTCTTCACCTTCCGGCATATTGCTGTTTTTCCGCCAATATTGGTATATATTCTCAGCCAAGCTTTGGCTTATGCCCGGTACTTCTTGCAACTCTTCCCTGGAGGCCTTGCTTACCTGCTGGGCCGAGCCAAAATGAGCCAGAAGGGCCTTTTTCCGTTGGGGGCCTACTCCGGGTATTTCATCCAGACTGGATATTCTTATTTTTTTCTGCCGTCGGCTACGGCTGTATTGGATAGCAAAGCGATGAGCTTCATCCCGCAAACGCTGCAATAGTTTTAATCCCGGGTGGGATGGAGGTAATCTTAAGGCCTGGGCCTTACCGGGACGATAGATTTCCTCCTGCTTCTTGGCCAGGCTGAACAAGGGAATATCTGATTGCAAGTCCTGTAAAACTCGAGCTGCGGCATTGACCTGCCCCAATCCCCCGTCAATTAGAATCAGATCCGGTTCGGGCAGAAAGGCGGGATTACCTTTACGGGCTTCTTCCAGACGCCGCTGCAGGACTTCCCTGATAGAGGCGTAATCGTCGTTTTGATCTTTTCTTACTTTAAACCGGCGGTAGGCCCCTTTTTCTGCTTGCCCATCGCAAAAAACCACCATGGAAGCAGTAGTCTCCTGCCCGGATAGATGGGATATATCATAACACTCCAAGCGTCGGGGCAGTTCTGGTAGTTCCAAAGCCCGGCTCAATTCCAAGAGGGCCTTATTGGTATCTTGATCCCGAGCCAGCTTTTCCTGGTACAGTATCTGGGCGTTTTCTTGTAGCAACCCCAATAACTTTTTCTTATCCCCTCGCTGGGGTACAGAAAGCACCACCCCTCGCCCGCTTTTGCTCCTTAACCACTCTTCCACCAACTGGGCTTGGGAAGGCATTACATTCAAGCATATTTCGGCGGGAAGCTCCTGTTGCTGATCATAATAGTGCTGCAAAAAGTACTGGATGATTTCCTCCTCCTTTTCGTCCATGGGGGAATTAATCCAGGTAATATAACGATCAACTAATTTGCCCAAGCGCAGTTTAAACAACAATACCAGAGCCTTTTGTTCCCCCTGCACCGCTACAATCATATCCAGGTTATAAGGTTTATTAAAATTGATAAGCTGCTTTTCCTGTATTTTAACTATGCCGGCCATGGTATCCCGTAGCCGGGCAGCTTGCTCAAACTCCAAGCGGGCCGCGGATTGTTTCATTTCCTGTTCCAACTGGCCCAACAAAGGCTTGATATCCCCTTCCAAAAACTTAATTACCCCGTATACCATTGCCTTGTATTCCTCTTCAGACACCAGCCCGGAACAGGGAGCCAAACATTTTTTCAGGTCCCAATTCAAACAGGGCCGGGAACCGGGACGAAATACCCGGCACTGGCGCAGGGGAAATATGGAACTCAGCAGTTTTAAGGTTTCCCGTAAAGAGCTATCATCGGTATAGGGTCCGAAATAGCGAGAAACCCCGTCCATTTTTTTCTCCCGGGTGATATAGACCCGGGGATACTTATCACTCAAGGTTACCTTCACATAGGGATAGGTTTTATCATCTTTCAGGGCAATATTATAGCGGGGTCGATGCTCCTTAATAAGGTTGTTCTCCAGGATTAAGGCTTCCACTTCTGAAGAGGTGACTAGATAATCAAGATCCGCCACCCGGTTCATCATAGCTCTTACCTTGGGATGCAGCCGTTCTGGGGGCTGGAAATAGGAGCGCACCCGGTTCCGCAATACTATGGCTTTCCCCACATAAATTACCTGTCCGTCCCGGTCTTTAAAAATATAGACACCCGGTTGCTGGGGCAGATGTTTTAAACGTTCTTTCATTCTTTATCCTTCCCTTAGTCCTGCAAGATCTGACTCAGATACTGACCGGTATAGGAGTGGGGTACTTGGGCTAGCTGTTCCGGGGTGCCGGTGGCCACAATCTGCCCCCCCTGTTCTCCCCCTTCAGGTCCCAAATCAATGATATAATCAGCCGACTTAATAACATCCAGATTGTGCTCAATGACCAAAACCGTA
>CAZPSR010000007.1:0-23813 GCA_964589135.1 uncultured Syntrophomonas sp. | reverse complement strand
GCCTAGAAAAATCTTTAAGTCTTTGGCTAATAAGAAAATATTAATATACAAAAAACCACCAATAAAAAAAGCACTCCCCAGACCTTTAAGCTGTGGAGTGCGGGATTAACACCTGATATTTATTATTTTGAATCTCGATAATCCTTTATATCTGCATTATCCTTTAAATCTGCCAAAAAATCATTAAAGGTTTGTATTTTCTTCTGCTGCTGTAGCTGAATTAAAATGTTGTTTTTGACCGAGCTGAAATCCGGTATGGATGCTTCCTGTCTATCTCCGGCTTTTATGATGTGATATCCGAATTCTGTTTTCACTGCTCTTTCAGTCATCTGGCCGGGTTCTAATTGCAAAGCTGCGGTCAGAAACTCTGGAACAAATGAAGTGCTCTCGTTAACTATACCTAAATCGCCCCCCTGGCTGGAACTTGCACAGGTGGAAAATTCCCGGGCTAAGGCAGCAAATTCTTCTCCGGCTTCTAATTTCCGCAAGATCTGACCGGCTTCCTCTTCATTTTCTACTAATATATGGGAAATCTGAATCCCAGCCGATTGTTGGAACATCTCCTTATTCTCATCATAATAAGCCCTTACTTCCTCCTCGCTTACCGAAAGATTAGCAGTTATCTCTTGCTGCATTTTAGATACCAGGAGCTCTATTCTCATTTCTTCCTGAAAAGCCTCTTCGCTTAACCCGGTCTGTTTAAGAAATTCCTGGTAGTTGGCTTCATTATTCTGCAATTGATTGGCTTTGTAATCATTTATGGCTGCCAGCAGCTCATCTTGCTTGACTTCAATGCCTCTATCCTCAGCTTCCTTTTGCAGCAACTTCTGGTAAACCAGGTCATCAAAAGCCCTGGTTTTCAAGTCCTCTAATACATCTGCGGGCAGTTCCTCCTGCTCGTTGCCAATATAGGCCAGCTGCATCTCATAATTGCTTCGTAGAATTAGATATCGTTCATCATATTCTGCCTGAGTAATTTTTTCTCCATTGACCTCTCCAGCATATTCTTCACTACTGGAATTATTATTACAACCTAAGATAAACAAGGCTGATATTATAAATAGCAAGAGTATAATATTTCTTTTCATAGAAACCTCCTCGTAAGACACTTTCCATCATGGTGCAATTGACATTATAACATAGAAATGTAATAAAGTATCAAAAAGCTCACCCCCAGGCTATTAGGGCAGTACTCGGTAATTAGGGCCAGGTACTGGAGAAATCCCTTCCCCATCAGTTATGCCAGGGGATAGCAGACGGGATATGGCTAGTCAAGCAGGAAAAGCTGCCTAAAATAGTTTAGAGGCAGCTAAAGATGTTCCCTATACAGGAGAATTAATGAAAACTAATCATTTAAGACCCCTTTCATACTATTTTGAATAATTTCTTGGACATCATTAAACATCTGGATAAAACCAACCTCCGCCTCCAGGAAGCTCGCTATTTCCCGGTGCTGGTTAAGTTTAGCAAATTCCAGGGTCAGACTCTGCATTAATGCTGGAGCCGGTTCCTCTCCCAATACCCGGGCTCGGTTAATCTCCGCCTGTTTTTCACGCAACTGCAATATTTTTTCTTTATACTCGGGTTTTTTCTCTATCTGATACTTCGCTTCCATATAGTTTCGGAATATCTCACTGTCCTTAATAGCATCTGCCAATTCCCGGGCTTTGTCATAGGGATTATTTTTTCCCGTCATTTTATGCACTTCCTTTTTATGTTCTAAGCAATACTTGAGTAGCCTATTAAAACCGAATACCATACTAACGCTTCAGCCTGCCTTAGTAATGTTCTTTAGGCCTTAGCGTATAATTCCCAAGAATACCAAGTAGATAAACAAAAGATAAAATAAACCGCCTGCTATCAACATCAGAGCAGTTATGTGTTTCTTTTTCCTTAGTTCCAAGAATATAAAGCTGGCTGAAGCAACAGCCAGCACCGCTACCAAAAGAGCGCTGGAGGTCAGTTGCCAGGGAGTGAGAAATATTCCCAAAGCAGGGATAAGGGAACTCTGAAACACCATAGCTCCAGTTATATTACCCAAGGCCAGGGTATCTTTGTTTCTCGATACCCATATGATGCTGTTAAACTTCTCCGGCAGTTCGGTGGCAATGGGAGTAATAATAAGGGCTAGTACAAAAGCTGGTACCACATACATCTCAGCTACCTCAATTACCGATCCTACAAACATATGGGCTCCCAGGATTATGGCACCCAAGGCTAGCAAGACCTGCAAGACTACCAGGCCCAAGGGCGGTGATGGGTTGCTTCTAGCGAAGTAGAATTTAGGTAATTCATGATCAGAATGTATATCCCGCTCCTGAGTCAGCATTATCACTACATAGCTGCAGTAAGCCAGTACCAGTATTATCCCGATCCCCACCTGCCACCACCTATAGCTAGGAGGTATCAAGCCAGCCAACACAGCTGCTGCATATACCAATATGAAAAACCCTAAATCCCTGGACATGCTGGAATAATCGGCTACTACTTTAGTGCCAAAGGTCCTCTTGCGCCTGAAAAACACTACTGCTATACCGGTAACGCACATGGCCAGAGTAGCCAGCATCAAGGGCGCTCCCAGTATGGCTCCGATCCCAATTTCATGACCTTTGCCAGCACCGCTAAATACTATGGCAATTATGGGTATAAGGGTTTCGGGCAGGGCGGTGCCAACTGCAGCTAAAACACTGCCAACTGCTCCCTCGGAAAGGTTGAGCTTTTTCCCCAACCATTCCACTCCATTTACAAAGACTTCGGCCCCTATCAGAATAATGCCCAGACTAATGACTAATATGGCAATGCTTTTCACTGATCCATCTCCCATTATACTAATATAGATTTTCCACGTGGCACTTCACACTGGGCCAAGCTTAGAAAATGTCCCTTTCTAAAACTGCAATGGCAGCATAACCCGCTTACCCCTACTAAATGAAGCTATCTCACGATAACCCGCCTCCCAAAGAGCCTGAGCCCCTTCCCCTACTCCCTCTCCCACCTGGGCCGGATGATGAGCATCGGAAGCCAGGGTAACCGGAATCCTCAGGTCAGCCATCATTCTTAATATTTCCGGTGCCGGGTATAATTCTCTTACCGGTTTGCTCAACCCGGCACTATTTATCTCCACACACAAATCGGATCTTTTAATCTTATTCAATACTTCATGACAGTAGTAGTTTATACCATGCTTAAGGGGCCTATGGCCCCATTTTTTTATGAGGTCAAAATGGGCCACAACTGTAAAAAGACCAGAATCAACCATACTGCTGAGCACTTGGAAATAGCGCTGATAGATCTGGTCAATATCCATATGCTCAAATTTATCCTGATAATCGGGATGGTCAAAGGCCCAATCATCTAGATAATGGATAGAGCCGATAAGATAATCATAAGGGTACTGATCCTTAAAGGCCTGGATTTGCTTTTCCCGCCCTTCCCAGTAATCGACTTCCAATCCGATTTTTATCGTGATATCATCATATTCTCGGCCCAGGGATTCTAATAGCCGGTAATCGATCTTATCTATATATTCGTCATGTTCAGTAAAACCTATTTCGCAGAGCTTTAGGCTGCGGGCGGTATCAATAAATTGCCTGATCCAGGCCTGGGAATACTCATATTCCCCATGGGCCAAGGCATGAACATGGTAATCCAGCAGCATCTATCATCTATCTCCCCAATGATTCTTTATATGTAACATGACAAGCCACCGTCGACCATGAAGATGTTGCCGGTCAGCCAGGCTGAATCCTCACTGGCAAAAAAGAGCATGATACCTTTCATATCGTTGGGATAAGCAACTCTTTTCATAGGGAAGCGACGGGTTAACTGCTCTGTTTTACCTAATTTCTCCAGTCTTTGCATTTCTAACTCCATCATATCGGTGACAATATGGGACGGACATAGGCAGTTTACCCTGATATCGGGCCCCAATTCAGCGGCCAGAGCCTTGGTCAGCATCACCACTCCACCCTTCATGGCACAATAGGCGCTTACTTTCTTACCTCCCAAGACACCCAGGATAGAGGAAATGTTGATTATACTTCCTCCACCATTTTCCTTCATCAGCGGGACCATATACTGGGAAACCAGATATACACTGCGTAGATCCACCTGGTATAATCGGTCCAGGTCTTCCACGCTGGTATCCATGAAAGGTTTGAAAAGAGAAGATCCAGCATTATTGATTAATATGTCCAATCTCCCGTACTTTTCCTGTACGAAATCTTTTAATCTTTGTATATCTTCCACCTTGCTGACATCGGTGGAACAAAGGCCAGCTTTTCCGCCCCCTTGGGTAATTTCGGCAACGGTTTCTTCCAGGGGCTCCAGGCGCCTCCCGGCCACTATGCTAATCCCGCCTTCTTCTGCAATCATCTGGGCGGCGGCCTTGCCGATGCCAGTTCCTCCCCCAGTTATTAAAGCTACTTTTCCTGCCAATTTCATGCGCAACTCCCACTTTCTTTAATATTTCCCATTATAATTTTAATTCTATTTCACGGCTTTGTTAGGGTTTCGCAGGGGAATCAATCCTATTTCTTGCTGTTTAAAAACTCGGACATCCTGCTGATCATATCCTCACTACCTACAAAATTTCTAAACCCCCAGATCTGGGTGCGGATAGCAGCTTCAGTATCCATTCCCGGTATCCGGTTGGTTTGATCTTTATTGGCTTTAAGAGCTTGGCGGTCAAAAGCCGCGATCTTGTGGGCTAGCTTTTTAGCCTCATCCAGATAGCTTTCAAGCGGATAAACATAATTAGCCAGCCCCATCTCCCGAGCCTCTTCTGCACCATAAAGCCTGCCAGTCATAGTCATCTCTTTGGCCCGACCCAGCCCTACTATTTTCCACAGAGGATCATTTAAAGGAGTCAAGGCCCAGCGTATCTCAGCCTGACCTACTTTAGCGGTCTGGGAGAAAATCCTGATATCGGCCATAACCATGAGATCAAAGCCCGCTGCAATAGCTGGCCCGCTAACTGCAGCTATTACCGGCATCGGAAACCGTAAAACACTTAAGAAGGCTTTCTCAATCAAGTCTACCTTTTGCATCTTATCCTGCCCCAGGTTCATTACCGTATTCATATCAAAACCGGCACAAAAAACCTCCTCACTGCCAGTAAGAACTACGGCATTTACTTTTTCATCCTGCTCCAGATCATGGAATGCTTTACTTATAGATTCCAATAATTCAAGGTTTAAAGCATTCTTGAGTTCCGGTCGCTCAATGATTAGCAAGGCAATATTTCCTTCTTTTACCACTTTTAGATGGTCGTATCTCATTTTGCTACCTCCTTTGTTTGCTTAAAGATTATCAATAGTATGAATTATCTTGTATGGCTAAAGGGAGCTAGCGAATATATCCCAGCTCTCCATCGACGGGAAATCAATCTGACTCAAAAACAATTCCTGAAATCCATCTCGCTTAGCAATCTCTATATGGCTGACCTGGCGTGATATTAGGGAGGTCCTGGCCCAGGCCGATGCGGAAAGTAATACCTGTATCAGCCCCGAACCAGCTGCGTTGCCAATGCTTTTTATGGCTGATACCGGTACCGGCGGCAGTAGTCCTAGCCTTAAGGCGTTGAGCGGATTGATATAATTACCAAAAGAACCGGCCAAATATAGGCAATCGATCTGTTCATAGCTGATCCCAGCTTCACTTATCAGGGAATCAATGGCTGAACGAATAGCTGCCTTGGCCAACTGCACCTGCCTGATATCTTCCTGGTTGATAGTAATTTTTAAGCCATGGGCGGTCTGTTCCTCTCTCAGTAATACTATGCTGTCTCCGTTCTGATTACTGTCAATTTGGAATGGGCCTGATTCCGGGCTAATGATTATTCCATGTCTATCTATTAGCCCTTGCTCAAGAAAATAGGCTAAGAGATCGATAACTGCAGAACCGCATAAGCCCCGGGGCAAATCATTTCCCAGAACATTAAATTCCAGCTTTCCCTCTTCCCCTGGGAACACCCGATCTATGGCACCTTCGCCGGCTCTCATACCACAAGTGATACCCCCACCTTCAAAAGCAGGACCAGCGGCGGCAGAAGCAGCCCACATTTGTTCTTTATGTTTCAATACTATTTCTGAATTAGTCCCAATATCAACCAAGAGATAAGTATGATCCCCTTCCGTGGGAATGGTTAATAAAGCCGCCACCGTATCCGCTCCCACATAAGCTCCGATTTGGGGCAAGATATAGCAAACGGCCTCCTGGGCAGCATGCAGGTGCAAGAGGCGGGCAGAACATTTAAGCTGATCGCTAAACCAGCCAATATAAGGAGCAGCAGCAAAACCGGCCGGATTTAACCCCAGAAAGAAGTGCAGCATAACAGGATTACCTGCTACACTAAAGGCATAAATATCAGGGGCCCCAATCCCCACTTTAGAAATCATTTCCTCCACACAGCCGTTGATGCTATTGATTAAAACCCGCTGTAGGGTTAGCATGCCATCGGGGTTATTCAGGGCATAGCTCAAGCGGGCTACTATATCGTCTCCATAGGTCTTCTGCAGGTTACTGCGGCTGATTACCGCTCTGGTCTCCCTGCTCTGCAAGTCCACTAGAGCAGCAAAAATAGTGGTTGTACCAATATCCAGAGCGATTCCAAAAGCCTGGCCGGATTTAGGGCCAATATATTGGATCCTATCACCTGGGTATACCAGAGCTCTTAGCTCCAAAGCAGGCCTCCCACTCCTATCCAATCTGGACAAGAAAGCCAGATTTTCCATACTCAAATCCAGCTCATATTGAGAAAGAGCCGTAGTCAAACGGCGGTGCAGAGAAACCGGATTTTCATTATCCATACCCGGAATAAAAAACGGCTTCACCTGAATTAAGGCAGGTCCCTGGTCTGAAGAATGAAAGGGGGTGAAACCGTAAGCCCCCTGTTCCTGCCCGGTATAATCTAGATATACCTGAAGGGGAGCATGGACATGACAGAAACAAGCCAAACGAAAACCCTGCCTTATTTCTTCCGGCAACAGGTATTCCCTTTCTTTAGCCGAGATGGGACCAGGGTCACCTTCAACTCTAAGCTTGCATTTACCACATAAGCCATTACCACCACAACTGCCACCTATATCAATACCCGAGTCGGCCAAACTATCCCATAGTCTTTTCCCCTCCAGAGACCAGAACCCATATTCGCTTCCATCTGCCTTTACCAGCTTTATCTTCACCTGTTCCTTCATGCCTTTATTCACCTTCAGTTACCTGTAATTATGCCTTCTGGATGGGAATAAATATTGAAACGCTCACCCCGGGCAAAACCGACTAAAGTTATACCGGCCTGTTCGGCCTTGCTCAGGGCCAGGGTGGTTACCGTAGCCCTGGCTACTACCAATTTAATGCCCATCTGAATAAGCTTTTCCATTATCTCACTGCTTATCCTGCCACTGCTTAACAATATCATGGAACTGCAATCCAGATGGTTTTTCAGACAATAACCAAATAGCTTGTCTATTGCATTATGTCGACCCACATCCTCCCGACTAACCAATAGATCCTCGCCTTGGCTTAGGCTCATAATATGAACCCCACCCGTCTGTTGGTGAATATCTGATGTATTCAGGTGCTGCTTCATGAGTCTGGTAATGTCCCGGGCATGAACCCGGATACTTTCCCCTGCTACTTTAGGGGCTTCAAATTTCTCTTCTCTTATTAGACTAACATACACCCGGTCGGCTTCCATATTAAAGCTCTTAATATCCTCAATGGAATTAATTATATTGTCAAATGCCAGGCATCCAATCACCATCTCATCAACGGCAATGGGGGAGCAGTAGATTGTTCTATATAGCTTCTGGTCAATCCATATATCTAGGCTCTTTTCTACTACCATTGGATCCTCCAGTTCAACTATTCCCAGCTCAGCTGAGTAGCGTCTTATTAAAGCATATCTTACCGCCTTATCCACAGCTTTCCTCCTGTCTGCCACTTTATTAAATACTATCTGCTTAATCAATACCATCTAATCAAAAAAAGGCGGCCTTGGCCGCCTCCAATTAATAGGCTAAAACTATTTAGTCTCTGCCATCAGGGCAAATGCAAAAACAAAAGCCCAGATAAGTGCCGTTAGCAGAGCTACGGTGGCAGTACCCCAACCATCTCCTGCCTCTATAGCAGCATTCCCCATGCTATAGAGGACATTAAATCCGATCAAACCTACAGCTGTCAGGATAAAAATAGTCTTCTTAAAACCGCCCGAAAGCTCAAACTTTTTAGCCCAACCACAGAATTTGAGAAAAATGTAAATTGATAATAAAACCCCCAGAAATAAGATTAATGGGTTGGAAAATATACCTCCACCACTTGCAGCAGCTCCTGATCCAAATGCTAACACCTTGTCACCCCCTCTTCCATTATTGCCTTAATTATTATTATGAAACTCTTTCGAAATCAAGAAATCCAACCTCCGCAAAAACATAAAAAAACAGAAGCTATCTTTCCTGCTTTCAACACTCTTTTTGTAAAATATTCTCTAATAATTTCTTTTTTCCTGCTGTTTTTTTTAATTATTTTAAAAAACCTTTAACTCTAGGTGACTTTGATTCCCTTGCGTAAGATTATAAAATATTCGTGGACGGTTTTGGCAGGGGAATCAACTTGCCTTTTCTACTTTATTTTACTATAATTAGAAGGCAAAATCTAATTAAAGTAAGTAAATCAGATAGTCGCAGATATTTTGAGCATCGAAAGAAACCATAAGAGGGTTTCATTGCTCGAGGTGGGATAAGAATTGACCGTTTCAAGAAATGGAAGAGATCTTTTCCCCTCGTGATATCTGAGGAAAGTCGGAGCTCCACAGGGCAGGGTGCTGGATAACGTCCAGTGGGGGTGACCCCAAGGCAAGTGCCACAGAAACAAACCGCCCGACACTCAGTAGCTTATGTAATCAAGAAACACCCCACTAATGCATTAGACATCATCACCTTAAAGGGCTATTGCATAAGGTACTGAGTGCCGGGTAAGGGTGGAAAGGTGAGGTAAGAGCTCACCAGCGTTCAGGCGACTGAATGGCTAGGTAAACCCCACCCGGAGCAAGACCAAATAGGGAAAACTTGAAGTGGCCCGCTTCGTTTCCGGGTTAGGTCGCTAGAGGTATCAGGCAACTGGTATCCCAGATAGATGACTATCAAATACAGAACTCCGCTTATAGATTTGCTTACTTTAATTAATATCCGCTATAGCCGGCCTTGCAATTCTGCAAGGCCTTCTGTTTTTGGTTAACGCCGGCTTTCTTATAGATCAGCAATAGCCCAATGTGCATTTCTGCACCGCTTCCTTGCAATATTGCAATAAATCTGCCCTTAACCATGCAAAAAATATCCTCTCTTTACTTTATTCTAACTCTTAATCAAATCTTTTTTAGCTTCACCAGTCTACAAAACAAGGCATTAATATAATTTGCCTCCCCTTTATATACTCTGATTCTCTTGCCCTGGCATAGTATTTGCTATGTTATTCAGTTAGCTGGCTGGGAAAGGAGGATCAAAAACACTTTCAGCAGTTAAAACTATAACCCAAAACAATTAGCCCCTGATATTGAAAATCCCCTAGAGAAAGAAGCCATACCAGGCACGTTTTTAAGCTTGCGAAAAATCCCAGTTGGGAGTGGCTTGGCAGGTAATACTGTTGAGCCTATGATGGAAGGAGTGTTATTTAGGTGAAGGATATAGTATTGGTAAGCGCATGCCGGACTGCTATAGCACGTTTCATGGGCAGTCTCAAAGACGTACAGGCCAATGATCTGGCTATTACTGCTGGTAAAGCCGCTATCGAGAGAGCAGGGATTGATCCTGCTTTAATTGACGAATTAACTCTGGGTCAGGTATTTCCTCATGGACAGGGTTCTCTACCCTCCAGGCAGGTGGCTATGGCTTGTGGCTTAAGGTTAGATAGCACCGCCTGCAATGTAAATCAGAACTGTGCTTCTGGAATGCGGGCATTGGAGATTGCGGTCCGCAATATACAGGTGGGTAAAAACGACGTAGCCCTGGTAGTGGGAGTGGAAAGTATGACAAATGCCCCTTATTTGGCCCTGAAAGCCAGAATGGGTTATCGCATGAATGCTGGTAAGTTAGAAGACTCCATGATTTTTGATGGTCTTTTTGACGGAATGGTGCCTGGCCATATGGGTCTTACCGCTGAAAACGTGGCCGAAAAATATGGCATTACCAGGGAAGAGTGTGATGAACTGGCCCTGATGAGCCATCAGCGGGCAACCCGAGCGGTTAAGGAAGGCACCTTTAAACGGGAGATAATTCCCTATGAGATCAAGAGCAAAAAGGGAAGCAAATTCTATGAAAACGACGAACACATGATTCCAGATGCCAGTCTGGAAACCATGGCCAAGCTGCCAGCCGCTTTTAAAAAGGGCGGAGTGGTGACTGCTGCCAATGCCTCCGGTATTAATGACGCTGCAGCTGCGGTAGTAATTATGTCCAAAGAGAAGGCTGCCGAACTGGGAGTTAAGCCTTTAATGAAACTCCTTGATATCACCCATGGCGGGGTTGACCCCAAACTCATGGGTCTGGGACCAGCCCTGGCTATTCCCAAGTCTTTAAAGAATGCTGGGCTTAAATTCGAAGACATTGATTATTGGGAAATCAATGAGGCTTTTGCCGCTCAATTCCTGGGAGTGGGCAGAATGCTGAAAGAGGATTATGGTATTGAGTTGGATATGAACAAGTGCAATCTTAATGGCTCCGGAATCGCCCTAGGCCACCCAGTGGGATGTACTGCCCTACGCATCATAGTATCACTTTATTATGAACTGGAAAGACAGGGTAAGACCATGGGAGGAGCTTCCCTATGCGTAGGCGGGGGTTCTGGTATGTGTTCATTGTGGACCCGGGATATATAGTTGGCTTAAAGAGAAATTTTTTAGATTAAAAGAGGGGGTAAAATAATGGATTTTCGTCTATCTGAAGAACAAGAAATGATGAAGAAAATGGCCCATGACTTCTCAGTTAATGAAATAGCTCCATTTGCCGGAGAATGGGACAACACCCACTACTACCCGGCAGAAGTTATTCAAAAAATGCAGGAACTGGGATTCATGACCTTGGCCTGCCCCGAAGAATACGGCGGAGTTGGCCTGGACCATGTGGCACAGAATATTGTAGCCGAGGAAATCTGCTGGGGTGATGCAGGTATCGGTACCACCATGGTAGCCAGTGCCTTGTTGGCCACTGACCCTATTCTGGTGGCAGCTAATGATGAGCAGAAAAAATGGTGGTTTGGTCGGCAGAATGAAGGGGTTTTAGGGGCTTTCTGTCTGACTGAACCCAGCGCTGGTTCCGATGCCGGGGCTTTAGCTACCCGCTGCCAGAAGGTGGGTGACGAGTATATTATCAACGGGGTGAAGCAGTTTATTACCAATGGCGGTATCTGCGGTCAGTACACCCTTTTGGCCACCTTGGATAGGAGCATGGGTTACAAGGGCATGTGTGCCTTTATGATAGACCGGGATACTCCTGGCATTAGTGTAGGTAAAGTTGAGGATAAACTAGGTATCCGCACTTCAAATACCACCGAAGTAATATTTGAAGATGTCCGGGTTCCCGCCAAGCATCTTTTAGGCACTGAAGGTCAGGGGTGGTACATAATCATGAAAACCCTGGACCTGTCACGGGCTAGTATCGCCGCTATGGCTACCGGAGTTGCTCAAAGAGCACTGGATGAATCCCTGGAATACTCCAAGCTGCGCACCCAGTTTGGCAAGCCTATTTCCAGTTTCCAGGCCATTCAGTTTAAACTGGCTGACATGGCTATGCATATAGAAGCCTCCCGCTTGCTGTACTTGGAAGCTTCTTCCCTGCAGGATATGGGGGTACCACGTTTTAGTAAAGCAGCCTCCCTGGCTAAAGCCTATGCGGGAGATACTGCTATGATGTGTGCCATCGAAGCAGTACAGGTATTTGGTGGATATGGATTTACCAAAGAATATCCAGTGGAGAAACTAATGAGAGATGCCAAAATATTCCAAATTTATGAGGGTACTGGCGAAGTACAGCGTATGGTTATCGCCGGAGACTTGCTTAGGGGTTAATATATAATAAATAGTCTCACCTAATTAAAGGCCAGGGCTAACGCCCTGGCCTTCTTCTAAGTCAGGCGAATTTATTCTAACGAGACTTAAATTTAGCCATAAAAAAGAGATACGCCTGAGCATATCTCTTGTTTATTTACCCTATGTCTTTTTAGTAGTTTTCTTTTTGCCTTTGGCAGCGGTTTTCTTTTCTACCGCAACTGCTTCCTTAAGGGATTTGCCGGGTTTAAATGCTGGAACTTTGGTAGCAGGAACTTTGATTTCTTCCCCGGTTGCCGGGCTAATAACTTTTCTCTCCTTGCGATCACGAACTTCGAAGCTTCCAAAACCTATAATTTGGACTTTATCTCCATTTGCGAGCGCTGTTTGAATAACTTCTACAGTGGCATCCAGTGCTTTGGCAGCATCCTTCTGAGTAATTTCCGCTTTTTCCGCCAAGGATTTGACAAGTTCCGATTTGTTCACGACATAGTCCTCCCTTTAATATTTTATTGACCTAATCTTACATTCCCCAAAAAAACGGCAATTCCTGCTAAAAAAAAATTTTTTTTACGAATAATTCAAAATACCTTATCCTATCCTCTTATTTACATTCTGGCAAAAATAATCGCTTTTTATGCATTGCTTCCCGATTTTCCGGTCTTAACGATATTTTCATGCTTTCATTTCATCTAAAACTATCTACAAGCTGGTAAATAACTGGGCAGAATACCCGGAGAGGAACGTAATCTTCCATCCCTGTTCCCGGCAAGATTCGGTTAGTAGACGGCACAGGAGAGAACTGACTATCTGTTCTGTTCCCTGGTGGCCCGCATCTATTATGGCTAATCCCAGGGCCTCAGCATTCTTGGCCTCATGATACTTTATATCTCCAGTTATTAGAACATCAATATTCTGCCTGGCTGCGGTATCTATGAAGCTGGCTCCAGCTCCACTTACCACTGCTACTTCTTGTACCTGCTCTTCCAAGCTCCCTACCACTCTTAGGGTTTCCAGATTAAGGGCCTGTTTAACCCATCGTCCTAATTCCTCCAGTTGCATGGCTTCTTTTAACCGGCCTTTTCTTCCCAGGCTGTAAGCTTGGCCTTCATTTTTCAGCTCGTAAATATCATAAGCTACTTCTTCATAAGGATGAGCCAGCTCCAGAGCCTTCACCACCCTCTTAAGATCCCGCTTATTAAGTATCATTTCCAGGCGATACTCATCCACCTCTTCCAAGCGGCCTCTCTGCCCTATAAAAGGCTGGGTGTCTAATCCGGGCAGGAAGGTTCCCCGCCCCTGGCTGCTAAAACTACATTCACTATATTTCCCGATATGACCAGCTCCAGCTTGACTCAAGCTTTCCCGTACTACTTTTAGGTGAGAAAAGGGAACGAAAACTACCAGTTTCAGCAGTTCCACCCGCTTATAAGTATCCAGGGGAGCAATCTCCTCAAGTCTTAATTTTTCTGCCAAAACCTGGCTCATCCCCCGCTTCCCGGCATCCAAATTGGTATGAGCGGAATATACGCTTATATCTGATTTTATTAAACCCTTAATTAACCCACCTTGCGCCTGGTCAAAATCAATGTTTTTAATTGCTCGAAAGAACAGGGGATGATGAGTCACTATCATGTCTACCTTTTCCTGTCGGGCCAGGTTCAGCATTTGAAGGTCCAGATCCAGGCTTACTAGCACCCGCTCCACCGGCTGATGGCGGGACCCCAGCTGTAGTCCGGGATTATCCCAGCTTTCTGCCAAATCTAAAGGAAATTGGCTTTCTATGATTTTGATAAGATCTTTAACTGTGGCCTGCATTTATTATTACCTCCAATGACTCTATTCTGCCCTTATAATCCTCTATTAATAAGCTATTTTCCGGATTATGGGACTGCAAAAGGCTCTGAAAAACAGCCTGGTATCTATTCATCCACTGCTGCAGATAAGGCTTATAAAGTTCATGGTCCCGGTGCTTTAATATATGGGGTCCTATATCCAATTCTAACTGAGTTAGTTTATAAGGCCTGTTCCCGGGATGGCCGCTGATAATAAGAAAAATACGCTTATTTTCCCTTACCAGCAACTCATCTAAAATAGGCCAACCCTGCTCAGCTAAGGCCTTACGCAACACGAAAGGGCGGCTCATAGGCTGAAAAACAAAACGCCTGTAACTAGCAGCTTTTTCCCAATCGCGGGAAAGTATTTGGCGTATGGTATCAGCACCCATACCAGCCATAATTACCGTAGCAGCTTCGCCCCAGTCCAAGGCTTGCAAGCCATCACCTAACCTGGAATGTACCAAATCCCGAACCGGGCTGATCATAATTGCAGCCTGGGCGCGGGAGAAAGGTCCCGGCCTTATCTCAGTGGCTATGGCCTCCGGCACTATTCCCTTTTCCACCAGGTAAATAGGCAGCCGGGCATGATCAGATCCAATGTCAGCTGCTACCTGCCCCGGAATAACCAGCCTGGCCACGGCCAATAATCTTTCATTAATAGTAATAAAAACACCTCCGCTCATGAGGATTATGCCCTTCCCAGGCTATAATGATAAAATTCGGTATGTTCCGGATTTTTCCTTTTATAAATAACTCAGGGTCAAACCCTGAGTTATTTGGGATTACAAAAAATAACTCGGGGTCAGACCCCGAGTTATTTTTTCTTGATTGATTAAACCTGCGGTAAAGTCTTCAAGCTCTCTTGCAGTGCTTCCTCTGGAAACTCCACATCTTCAGTTCTGCCGGAAAGATAATTGTCATAGGCTCCCAGATCCAGATGTCCGTGCCCACTGAGGTTGAATACTATAGCTCTGGCCACTCCTTCTTCTTTGCCTTTAAGGGCTTCATTAATAGCTGCCCTAATGGCATGAGAAGATTCCGGGGCGGGAATTATTCCTTCGGTCTGAGCAAAGAGCTGAGCTGCTGAAAAACAGTCGTTTTGCAATACGGCCATGGCTTCAATAAGTCCATCATGATATAGCTGAGAAACCAGGGGAGATTCCCCATGATAGCGCAGGCCACCGGCATGAATACCTGGGGGTACAAAATTATGGCCTAAGGTATACATCTTCAACAAAGGGGTAAACCCGGCCACATCACCCAAATCGTAGGCAAATATCCCTTTAGTCAGGGTGGGACAAGCGGCTGGTTCCACTCCCAGCAAACGAACCTTCTTCCCCTTCAGTTTGTCGGGGATGAAGGGAAAGGCAATTCCGGCAAAATTGCTGCCACCGCCGCAACATCCTATGACTACGTCAGGATAGTCATCAACCATTTCCATTTGCAGTTTGACTTCCTGGCCAATAACGGACTGATGCAGGCAGACATGGTTTAGCACACTGCCCAGGGAATACCTGGTATCATCTCTACTTAGTGCGTCTTCGACTGCTTCGCTGATAGCCAGCCCCAAAGTACCTGGGGTATCTGGATTTTCAGCCAGGGCTTGGCGACCACTGGCGGTAAGGGGACTGGGGCTGGAAACGCAGGTAGCTCCATACATTTCCATAAAGATCCGGCGATATGGCTTCTGATTATAGCTTACTTTAACCATATATACCATTGCTTCTATATCGTACATCTTGCAGGCCAGGGATAAGGCAGTTCCCCACTGGCCGGCACCGGTCTCAGTAGTTATCCTCTTTATGCCCTGCATTTTGTTGAAAAATACCTGGGGAATGGCAGAATTCAGTTTATGGCTGCCTACCGGACTAAATCCTTCGTACTTATAATAAATACGGCAAGGTGTATCCAGTGCCTTTTCCAAACCATGAGCTCTAAACAGGGGCGAAGGTCTCCATTTTTTATATTCTTCCCGAACTTCTTTAGGTATTTCGATAAAGCGCTCAGTGGAAACTTCCTGGGCTATCAAGCCATCAGCAAATATTGCTTGTAAATCTGCCAAAGTTAATTCTTTTTTGGTCCCAGGGTGTAAACCGGGTGACAAAGGGGTGGGCATATCTGCCTGAACATTATACCAGAATTTGGGCAACTTATCCTCGGGCAGAATGATTTTGGTAAGCTCGTCTCTACTCATCTCTTCAATCTCCTCTCGTCTTATATAATTTTTGAATCTTAATAATTTTAGCATAAGAGCAAATCCAACACAAGCAATTGACGATATAAAACATATGGTTTAATATTACACTTAATAACAAAGGGGGGCTGGACCCATCCGGCTGAGAGTGGACAATAACGGTGTCCTTACCCTGAAACCTGATCTGGGTAATGCCAGCGTAGGAAGCATATTGTGTTGCCTTTACTGCTTATTGCCCCTGGTTTAAGCAGTTTTCTTATTTAAGGAGGTTTTTTATTATGCCCCAGGTAAATGTTAGCCTGCAGATACTGCCAGTGGTGCCGGAAGAAGAGATTTACGGGGTGGTGGATCGAGTAATCGACTTGATTAAGCAATCCGGGGTCAACTACCTGGTAGGTCCCATGGAGACTACCATGGAAGGAGAACTGGAAGAACTAATGTCCCTGGTAATAGAAGCTCAAAGGGTATGTATAGAGGCTGGTTCTAAGCGAGTGATTTCTATGATTAAAATCGATTACGATGTTGATGGGGTAAGTATTGATGAAAAAATTAAGAAATATAAAGAATAGCCTCCATCCTGTTTTAGGCCTGATCCTATTCCTGGCCTTATGGGAGTTGAGCGTGGGATTATACGAGATTCCGGCTTGGCTTTTGCCCGCTCCTTCCCAGGTCTTAACCACTATGCTGGATATAAAACAGATGCTTGGCTTTCATTCAGCAACTACCCTGGTGGAGGCCATTTACGGCTTTGGGCTGGCTATAAGCCTGGCTCTTATAATGGGATTGATACTGGATAGCTTAACTTGGCTCAAAAAGGCTATTTATCCCATTCTGGTTATTTCCCAGACTATACCCTTAATAGTCTTGGCAGCCCTTTTGCCCCTGTGGTTTGGATGGGGTTTGCTGCCCAAAGTATTAATAGTAACCCTGGTATGCTTTTTCCCCATCACTATTAATCTCTTACAGGGTTTAGCATCGGTGGATGAAGACCAGTTAAAGCTTTTTAAGTCTATGGGAGCCAGTCCCTGGCAGACCTTTCAGATGGTGAAGTTTCCTGCTGCTCTACCTGGGTTTTTCGCCGGTTTAAAAATATCAGCTACCTACAGTATTATGGCAGCAATAATTTCTGAATGGGTGGGAGCCCAGCGAGGCCTGGGGTTTTTTATGACCATCCAGCAAAAGAGTTTTGCCATCGACAAGGTGCTGGCCGCAGTCCTGATTATCTGTATATTAAGCCTATTGCTCGTTAAGCTGGTGGAACTAATAGAATATCTGCTGATTCCCTGGAACCGAAGCAGCTTAAGGGAGAAACAATCTTAGCCTGATAATAGGCAAGACGGAAGGAAAGGAGAGCGATAAAGGTCCAAGCAATAACTATTACTGTCATTACTAATATTGCACGATTCATGGGTGTTGGAGTAAAAGCGAATGTAGGCAGGCCAAGTAGATCATTGCTAACTCCAATGGCCTAGTATGATTGCTCAATTAATTAGGATTTCACTGCGAAAAGTTATATTTCGCTGGGTTTCACAGGATAATACCAAAACAGGAGGAGGTCAACATTATGAAAAAAATACTGTCATGCCTGGTAATTCTGGCCTTATTGATAGTTCCGGCTGGATGCCAACAAGAAGACGGACAGGATGAGGGCAAGGAAAAAGTTACGGTTTTGCTGGACTGGTTTCCCAATACCAATCATACCGGTTTATATGTAGCCCAGGAAGTGGGTTACTATGAAGAAGAGGGCTTGGAAGTGGAAATCATTCAACCGGCAGAAGGAGGCACATCACAGTTAATTGCTTCCGGTCAGGGCGATTTTGGCGTAAGCTATCAGGAAGAAGTGACAATTGCCCGCTCCCAAGACATTCCGGTGGTAGCTATAGCAGCGCTTATACAGCATAATACTTCCGGCTTTGCTTCTCCTACCGACAGGAACATCAAAACCCCGCTTGATTTTGAAGGAAAGTCCTATGGAGGATGGGGCTCCCCGGCGGAAACCGCTATACTCAAAGTTTTAATGGATAAATACCAATCAGATGTCAATAAAGTTAACTTTATTAATATTGGCTCCGCCGATTTCTTTACCAGCATTCAAAAGGATATCGACTTCTCTTTGATATATTGGGGCTGGACCGGTATTGAAGCTGAACTTAGGAACCTGGAGCTGAACTTTTTCCCGATTGGTGAGGAAATTGAAGCCCTGGATTTTTATACCCCAGTCTTGATTGCCAATGAGGATAAAATTGCCCAGGAACCGGATTTAATTAGCCGGTTTATGCAGGCTACCACCCGCGGCTACCAATATGCCATAGAGTCACCAGAAGAGGCCGCAGGCATCCTGCTGCAAAAGGTACCCGAGTTGGATCCGGAATTGGTCCGGGCCAGCCAGCAGTACCTGGCTGGACAGTATCAAGCTGAGGCTGCTGCCTGGGGGGTAATGAAGCCAGAGGTATGGAAAAACTATGCTGATTTTATGTATGAAAATAAGCTGATTGAAACAAATATTGATGCCTCCCAGGCTTTCACCAATGACTTTTTGCCCTAGTATTATTACTGGCGATGAATAATGCAAAACTTGCGAAAATAGGAAGATGACATGAATAAAATCAAGGTAGAAAAGATAAGCAAAACCCTGGAGGGGTTACCTACCCTGGCTCATGTATCCCTGACGGTGGAGGAGAATGAAATCGTTGTGGTCCTGGGTCCCAGCGGCTGCGGCAAAAGCACCCTGTTAAACATCATAGCTGGATTGCTGCAGCCGGATACGGGCCAGATCTTCATTGACGGAGAAGACTGGACGGGAAAAACCACCCGGGTCAGCTACATGCAGCAGAAAGACCTTTTGCTGAATTCCCGCAATGTACTGGATAATGTGACTATTCCCTTATTATTAAAGGGAATGTCCAAAAACCAGGCTAGGGCTTGTGCCAGCAGTTATTTTACAGAATTCGGCCTGCAGGGATTTGAGAATTATTATCCCCGCCAGCTCTCAGGAGGTATGCGGCAGAGAGCCGCCCTTTTGCGCACTTACCTCTTTGCCAGTGATATACTTTTGCTGGACGAGCCCTTTGCAGCCCTGGATGCCATAACCCGTCGCAAGATGCAGCTATGGTTGTTAGATTTATACCAAGGTTATAAGTCTTCCATTCTCTTTGTAACCCACGATATCGAAGAAGCCTTGCTCCTGGCAGATCGGATTTATATACTAGGGAGCCGTCCGGCGGTGGTAAGACGGGAAATTGTTTGGGATAGGGGTAGCCCTCTGTCCCCGGAAACCAGAAAAGAAATATTAGAAATTCTGGAGGAAGAGAGTAATTGAGCTTTTTTTAAAGGAAAAGGCGTCATTAATTATAATGATTTCCTCCAGGCCAAGAAACCAAAGATTATACCTTGGGAAGAGGAAAAGTGTAGGGCTGACCCGGAAAAACCTGGTTTTATCGTTCTGATGTGGGATAAACCTGAGGCAGAAGTGGGGTAGTTTATAGTATTACCCCACTTCCTTGCGGCCCAGAGAGCTTTCCCATTTCTGGCAGCGATCACCCCAGTAGGCCAAAATTTCCTGTTCCCGTTTAATACAAACCACTTCACACAGATTGGGACAGCCTTTGCATTCAAAACTGCTGCTTTTGAACTGGCCTTCGATTATAAAAGAATCACCTTTAAAGGCTGTGGTACAAGACTGTTCCTCAATATATTCCCGGGCTAGTATGCTTGCGCCAATAGCCCCCATTACGTCAAAATAAGGAGGAATCATAATCGGAGTTTGCAGGATTTTTTCAAAGGCTTTTTTTAACCCGGCATTGGCCGCTACTCCTCCCTGAAATATTATGGGGGCGGTAATTTTTTTGCCTTTGCCCACGTTGTTCAGATAGTTCCTGACCAGGGCTTCACATAACCCCATTAATATATCTTCAAGGGGATAGCCCATCTGCTGTTTGTGAATCATGTCCGATTCGGCAAAAACCCCACAGCGTCCGGCAATCCTTACCGCTTGTTTTGATTTTAAAGCGGTGGGACCAAATTCTTGTATGGGTATATTCAAACGGCCCGACTGCTGATCCAAAAAGGATCCGGTACCAGCTGCGCACACGGTATTCATGGCAAAATCGTTAACCACCCCATCCTGCAGGATTATGATCTTGGAATCCTGACCCCCGATTTCAATAATAGTACGAACCTCAGGAAAATACCAGGAGGCAGCCACCGCATGGGCGGTTATTTCATTTTTTACCACATCTGTTCCCAGGATAATGGAAGCCAAATGGCGACCACTGCCGGTGCTGCCGATACCCTTGATATCCAACTGTCCCTGCCGCTTGGCCAGCAACTCTTGATATCCTTGTTTTACAGCTCTAACTGGATTGCCTTCGGTTCGCAAATATAGCTTTTCCTGCACTCGATGTTCTTCATCTATTAAAACAAAATTGCTGCTTACCGAACCAATATCAACCCCCAGATAATAGGACATTGTTTTCCCTCCTTAATGGATCATAGCTTTAGCGGCTTTTTTTCGCTTCAACATATCAGTAAAGGCTTCCAAGCGAGTCTGAATCCCGGCTGCCCCTGCATGTTCATCAAAATATAAGGTCATACAGGGAATGCCTTCTGCGCTGCTCACTCGTTTGAGTACCGATTGGGCTACTATCTCAGGCATACAGGTCAAAGGCCCCAGCTGAATAACTCCATCATAGCTTTGGCGGGCATAACTAACGGTAGATCCGACCGTCTCCAGACCATGACCCCCTACAAAATAGTTTAAATAGGGACGAGCACATTGCACCAGTTCCCGGTGATGGGACTTTTTCACCAGGCCTCCCAGCAAATGGTCGTTTAACCAATCGCTTATGTATATTGAATTGTCCACTTCTACATTCAGCCGGCCTAGTGAGCGAATTATGCTATAATTGGACATGGGTTCCAAAACCGTATATATTTCCCCCACTAGGCCTATTTTCAAAGGTTCTTCTCTGCTAAGAGCTAATTGGTCCAGGGAGGCCAGACAGCTTTGGGCCAGTGCTTCAATTTCGTCTTTATCCTGAATTTGCTTGATTTCCAGCAAGAATTGGTCATAAATGTTTTCAGCCCTTCTTTTTTCCCAGGCCCGGGGATGAATATAGGCCAGTTTCCGCTCCAGCTTTTCCACCACCTGTAGTTTATACCAGGCAAATTTTAAGGCTTTAAAAGCTTCCCAAACGCTGACATTTTGGCCCAGGGCCTGCAACTGCCGAAATAATTCAGATACTCTTGAATCGGGGGCCTCTAGTATTACCATATCGAAGTGATAACCCAGGTCCCATAATATATCCCTTTCCACCTGGGCATAATAGCCAAAGCGGCAAGGCCCCCAACCACCTGCCATCAATATGGTGTCAGCTCCCTTATCCAGGGCTTCAATAAAGTTACCCATAGTTATTTTTAGTGGCAAACAGGCGAATTCCGGACAAAACTTAGTCCCAATTTCCAATGTCTTTTTGCTTATCGGAGGAGGAGGTATTACTTCCAGTTTCAGCTTTTGCAGTAAAGCCTCAATGGCGATATGGGCATTACCCATATGCGGGTAGGTCATCTTCAATCTTCTGCCGCCTCCTTCTTCTCAACATATCACAAAAGGCTTCCAGCCTGGTTATAAGCCCGCCTTCACCAGTATGCTCATCAATTACCAAGAGCATATATGGTTTACCTTTTATCTTGCGTTCAATTATTTCGCCGATAAAGGAATCTGGTCCGCAACCAAAACAAGCTACATAGATGAGCCCATCAACCTCACTCATCTTCTCCAGGGAAAATGCACTCCCCACCATTTTTCGGCCCAGGGTCCAGAAGATCCGTTTGGGCATAACTGCCGCTTCTTTTTCCACTCTTTCCCCTGACAGAACTTCCGGCAAGAGCACCTGACATCCCATTTGCCTCAGCCGTCCAATTATATCCAGGCTGATGGTCTGATCATATAGAGAATACCCATGTCCCAACACTCCTATACACAGATCATGGTCCCGGAGAGTTCTTACTTCCTGGCCCTGCCAAATATCTATGGCCTCAGCCATGGTGTATCCCTGAGCAGCTATAGCCTGGCAATACTCTAATTCCTGTCGGCCATGCTCATAAGCAGCTCTAATCATACGATTTGATTTAGTAAACAAGCGGCCGGTCTTATATAATTCCCCTTGAAAATCGCGCTGGGAACGACTGAGATCAATAGTAAGGTCAATTAATGGAGGCAGCTTATTGAAAGAAGCCCTGATCATATCCGGTACCCCCATAAATTTGGGACATATATAGCTCCTGGACTCAATGCTTACTATCCGGGGCACGAAAAGATAATCCAAATTGTACTGACATAACTCTTGTACGTGGCCAAAGTAGACTTTGATGGGAAAACAGCTTTCATCTACCGCCCTATTAATACCCTGATCAATGGTTATGCGGGTGGTGGGTGAAGATAATATTATCTTGGCTCCCAGATCCTCAAAAAAGGTCTTATACCAGGGATAATAATAGTAATAGAATAGTCCTCTAGGGATACCTACGGTTTTCATCTTTACTTATGCCTCCTTTTTAGAGCCGGCACCGGTTGCCGCCTGACGTCCAAGGGACGAAGAATCTCTGGTCTCAGGTTCTGTACCGGTACTGGAGAACGAATAATTATGCTTTTAAAGGCCCGGTAATTAAAAGGGATTAAAGGCCATAAATAGGGTACATTAAAGGACTTGGTAAAGGCTGCCAGCAATATGGATAAAATGATGCTTATTATTAACCCGGGCAATTTGAAGAATCCGGTTGCCAGCAAAATGAAAAAGCGTATCAGCCGATTAGCCATGGACATTTCATAACTGGGAGTACAATAGGAACCTACCGCTACCACTGCGGTATAGAGGATTACCTCTGGAGCAAAGAGACCGATGTTTACCGCAATATCACCTATTAACAAGGCCGCGATCACTCCCAGAGCAGTGGCCAGGGGTGACGGGGTGTGAATGGCGGCCATCCGAATAAGGTCCAGGCTGATCTCAGCTATAAGGAATTGAATAAAAATCGGCACCTGACCGATTTTCTCAGGTCCAATAAACTTAAGAAAGCCCGGCAAGAGTTCTGGGGTTAGGGCCAAGAGCATCCACAAGGGGGTAATAATAATAGAAGCTATAATGGCCAAAAACCTTACCCAGCGAATATAAGCACCCACAGCTGGATTCTGTCGATACTCCTCAGCATGCTGCACATGATGAAAATAAGTAGCTGGAGCAACTATTACACTGGGAGAAGTATCCACCATCACCAGCACATGGCCTTCAAACAAATGTACCGCGGCTACATCAGGACGTTCAGTATACCTTACCCGTGGGAAAGGATTCCACCAGTTTCCGGGCAGGATTAATTCTTCTACCGCTTTCTCCGCCATGGGAACTGCATCTATCTCAATTCCTTCTATTCTGGATCTTATAGTAGCCACCAGCTCCGGATCCGCTATATCCTCTATATAACAAAGACAGACATCAGTTTTAGATCTTTTCCCCACTCGCTTCATTTCTATCCGCAGCTTGGGATCTCGCACCCTTCTGCGCACCAGAGCTGTATTGAAGACAATAGTCTCGGTAAAACCATCCCGGGAACCCCGTACCACCCGCTCTATTTCCGCCTCCTCCGGATTACGGGACGGATAGGTCCTGGCGTCTATCACCATAACCTCTTTAAGGCCTTCAATCACCAATAAAATGGAGCCAGATAATACAAAATAGAGCAATTCATC
>CAZPSR010000006.1:0-24672 GCA_964589135.1 uncultured Syntrophomonas sp. | reverse complement strand
TGGGATAGCGATTAGTTTTTTAGCCTTCTCGGGCAGTTCTTTTTTTTCAAATTCAAATCCGCTGTCATATACAAACAAGGTATTTTCATCTGAATATACTGCGGTCCTCCCTATGGCTCTCCCGCTCAAGGCAATAACCACATCGGCTTTATTGAATTTGGGAGCCCCAATGCGCTGATCACTGAATTGGATAAAGGCTATGGAAACTCCGCCTCGCTGCTCCAGACCAAAGTTGGGAATATAAATAGTCTGCTGGTTTTCGTTATAGGCCGCTTCGGTTAATATCTCGGCCACTGATTGAACTCCCTGTCCGCCTTCTCCAGCCAGTGCTATTCTTAATAAGGACATTATTTATCCCCCTTTCCTAAGGGGTTTTTTAGTTCGCCCACCGGGAAATACTCTTCCATTTTATCCTCCAAGAAGTTCCAAGTCTGCTGGGCATTAGTTCTCCAGTTGGTGGGGCAGGTAGACAAGACTTCCACAAAGGAAAAACCATTTCCTTCCATCTGGTTTCTTATAGCGTTACGAATAAATCTGCGCAGTTGTTTATACTTCGATACGGTAGCTCTAGCCACATACGCCCCTTCTGGGGTTAGCTCGGCAATGAACTCAGGACCCCGGGTGGGATATCCGGTAGCCTGGGCATCCCTTCCATAAGGACTGGTCTCGGTTATCTGGCCTGGCAAAGTAGTAGGCGCCATTTGTCCTCCGGTCATTCCATAATTAGTATTGTTAACTAATATCAAGGTAACCTTTTCATTGCGCACGGCTGAATTTACCAGATGCTGGGAGCCAATAGAATACCCTCCGCCATCCCCCATATAACCAATACTTATTAATTCGGGACGGGACCGCTTTATGCCAACCATAACCGGGGTAGTTCTTCCGTGGTGGGTTTGAGTGCTGTCACAAGCAAAAAAGTTCCAGGCCAGAAGGGAGCAACCTATATCACAGCCAAAAATCGTATTCTGTTGTATACCTAATTCATCGATAGCTTCTCCCAGGGCTTTCAAGGTTATTCCATGCCCACAACCAGGGCAGAATTTGTGTGGTTTAGTCGGTAGATACCATGATTTGGGTGTTGCCGGGGCAATCACTGACATGTTGTGACCTCCTTTCCTGCCCTATAAAATGCTCTTGACTTTATTGATAATGTCAAAGTCAATGATTCCTACTCCGGGCATAAACAAATTGTTTATTTTAATGGTTTCACCATATATTTCTTGTTTAATCAGCCTTTCCAGCTGCCCATAGGCAGATTCAGCTATCAATAATTGTTTAGCATTGCTCTGGGCAATACATTCCCGCAATTGCTGTTGGGGAAAGGGCCTTAAGGTAATGGGCCTGAAATATCCCGCCTTTATTCCCTGATTGCGCAAAATTTTCACCGCATCATCGGCCGCTCTTGAAACCACGCCATGAGATACGATAATTATTTCAGCACCCTCACAGTATTTAGATTCATACTCCACCAGCTCGGGAGAAATTGTTTCATATTCGGCTGCTACCCTCATTACTACATCATACAGCTCTTCTTCCAGGCTGTAGATATTACATAAATGCTGCGGTTCCCTATCTTCTCCAATTTTACCTGCAACGCCAATAAGCGGATAGGGTTCAATAATTTCTATTCCCTTGTTCTGGGGATCATACATTTCCAATGGTTCCCGCATTTTGGCCTGATAACCATCCCCTAATACAAAAGTGGGAAAACGGTATTTCCACGCAGTATTAAATCCTTTAATTACATAATCATAGACTTCCTGATGGGTGGCAGTAGAATACACTATTCTATGACCTTCTCCATTACCCCCATAGGTAGTAAGAGTTACTTCCTGCTGGGAATATATTACTGTACCCGAAGAGGGCCCTCCGCGCTGCTGTATTACTGCCAACAAGGGCAATCTCATGGCTTCTGCCATACCAAAGGGTTCCTGCATTAACACATTGCCCGGGCCTGCAGTGGCAGTAAATGCTTTTTTCCCGGCTTGTACCGCCCCACAGGTAGTAAACCCTGCTGATAATTCATCTTCGGTCTGTAAAAAGCCCCTGTTATATTTTGGAGCCAGACGAGTCCAATAATGCATAACCTCATTTTGAGGAGTTATAGGATACCCAAACATAATATCAGCACCTGCAGCTAAACAAGCCCAGGCCACTGTTTCATTTCCAGTCATAAATGCCTTTTTTGGTTCGCCTATTATCTTTCCCATTTAATTTGCGCACCTCCCATTCTAAAAACCAAGAAATTATTTTACGGCAGTCAGATCAAGACTTCTGGCCAATATCTTTGAAAAGTAAAAGCTACCATAGGGCAGCCGGCATATATCTTTTTACAAACTTCACCGGTACGAAAAACTCCTCCCTATTTATAAATTCCTTATGCTTTTCTTCTACGGCAATATACGCAATAGGTATATCCATCTCTCTGGCTGCTGCAAATATTTCCTGGTTGCCTTTTATTATTATATCTAAAGTAGTCTCATCTCCCAAGTGGGTGTTGGCTACTATAGCCTGCACGGTACCTAACTCTTTGATATAATCCTTAATACGCTCAAGTGAGTTGGTCATCGGGCGCATGTAATTTATTACGGCCAGAACTGTTAACCCGGCTTCTTCTACTCCCTCCACCAAATTCAGGGTCTTGGCCCCATGTACCCCATAACCCACATCAAATATTATATCTCCCTCTACTCTCAAGGCCCAACGGGCCTGAGGATTTAGCATAGCCCCGGTCTCCCCTAAACCAAAGCTATCCTTTCTGGAATAAGCAATAATGTTTAATCCCTGCTTTTCCAGCTGTTCTTTAATTGGCCTTAGTGTATAGAAGGGTTCTACAATATCCAAATCCACCAGGGTTACCTGGCGTTGAAGTCGGCGTAATTCTAATGCCCGGTTAATGGCTATCTCGCTTTTGCCGCTGGCATACTCTCCTACATACGCTTCCAACACTCTCTTTTCTTGGTTCACTACAACTCTTCACACCTCCCCGGTCAATTATCTTGGGGCCTGATGATTACATATAGTATAATGCTGTACTTAATTGTGCGTCAATAATTATATTATTTCTAGAAATATTACTCACATTTAAAGTTTATGATATAACATACTAATTTATGGTCTAAAGTGGATTTGATGTGTTCCCCATAGATATTACCTACTTTTATAATGCCTGTCCCTTGAAATAATATAACAAAAAGAAAGGCCTGGAAGGCCTCTTTTGCCTGGTATTAAATGGCACTACTAGGCCAGGAACAGTTGAAAACAAATCAAGAGCAATACGCCGGGTATCCCCAGGAAGCCTGCGATCAAAACAGTAATAAGATTAACTGGTATCATAAAAGAAAAAGAAGCCCCGATGATATTGATCAAGAGCAGTATAATCAATCCCACTGCTGAATTGAATACTAATTTCCATAGCAACTTAATTGGTTTAAAAAGCAATTGAGCTAAGAAATATAATATTACCAAGGTAAATAGGGCGGCAATAACCACATTAATAACTTCCATGACTATCTCTCCTTAAGATGATGAGATTTCCTCTCCACTCAGGGCCTGATTTTCCTTATTCTTAATCCTCCTAATCAGATAATCATAGCGCTTTTCGGCTGCCTTAATTTTATATATTGCGTAGTCCACCATATCCGGTTCCTGTAGGTGAGCAAAGCAATTATGAGCTTGCTGCAGCTCTTCATGGGCTTGCTGCAAAATATCTTCATCAGATGCTTCTGGCTCTGGCTGCAGTTCATCTTCTTTCAGATTTAATAATCGGCAGGCTTTATTCCATATATTGGAACCAAGTGACATGATTCTTCCTCCCTGGCTTGAGTAATCCTGGTACGTTTAAATCTATGCCAGGCAGGCAGGTTTTATGTTAGAATTCCTTTCTTCCCTCTATGGCTTTCTTAAGAGTTATTTCGTCAGTAAACTCTATATCTCCCCCCACGGGCAGTCCATGAGCCAGGCGAGTCACTTTAATTCCATGGGGAGTTATGGCCCGAGCCAGGTAACGGGCCAGCACTTCTCCATCAATATCCGGGTTCAGGGCCAGCAGCACTTCCTGCACCCCTCCCCTGGTAATTCGCTCCTGCAAGCTCTCGATGTCGATTTGCTCAATATCGCTCCCTTTTAACAAGGTGAAATCCTTGTTGAGTACAAAATAGCGCCCATTAAAACCAGTCCTCTCTATTGCCATAACATCACTGACCTCTTCTGCGATACACAAAAGAGTATCATCCCGATGGGGGTCGGTACATATGACACAGGGGCTAATCTCGGTTAAATATCCGCAAAAGGGACAAGGAAATACTTTTCTTTTAGCATTTATTATGGAAATGGCCAGCTTTCTAGCTTCATCATCAGATAATCTCAATATGAACATAGCCAGCCTTTGTGCTGATTTGGGTCCTATAGTTGGCAGTTTTAATAGTTCATCTATTAAAGCCTGAAGAGCCTGGGCCAGTTTCAAATTTAATACCCTCCTATAGCATGAAATCTTGATACCCCTGCGAGCTGAGGTATTTACAGGGTAATCAATCTTAATGCCCAAATCTCCCCGCAGTTTAAATACCGGGTATGTTTAAACCCCCGGTTATTTTGGCCATCTCCTGGGCAACCGTGTCTTGAGATATTTTAATGGCTTCATTGACCGCAGCCAGAATCATATCTTCTAACATTTCAATATCATCGGCATCCACCGCTTCCGGGAGTATTTGCAAAGACATTATCTGTTGCTTTCCGCTTACTTTGACTACAACTGCTCCTCCCCCTGAAGAGGCCTCGAATTCACGGTTTTCCAATTCCTGTTGCATTTCCCCAATGCGAGCTTGGATTTTCTTAGCTTCTTTCATCATTTTGTTAATGTTGGCTCCTCCACCAGGATTAAAGCGCATAATATTCCTCCTTAATCTTTTAACTCAATTACTTCTTCTCCAAATATTTCTATAGCTTTTTTGACAACAATATCATTATACTGTTCATCTTCCATAAAAATAAACTTAATTTGCAGGTCTTGTTGCAGAATTTCCTTTAGGACGGTTTGTAGTATATCCTGGTTAACCGGCTCTTCCATTCTTTCTTTATGAAACTTATATCCCTTTTTATAGCCAATGAAGACGGTATTCTCTCTTATTCCTAGTAAGTTGCCCTGGGACAATAAGGCATGGGTGGGTATGCGTCTTTCCTTAACTTTAAATAAAATCTGTTTCCACAGGCCTTCCCGGGCTTCTTTTTTCCGAGATTTGTTTTTCCTGGCTGGGGCCGTCTCCAAATCCGGCTCTGACCCGACCTGGGCTGATAACTGCTCCAGGTGACCAGCCCCGCCTATTATCTGAGCTATCTCCAGCAAGGCCAGTTCCAGTTGGAAGCGATTGCCCTCACTAAAACGCAAGCGGTCAGCAGTATCCATCATTTTACGCAAAGCTTGGAGCAGCTTGGATCTTTGGGCCTTTTCTTTTTGCCTCTGCAAAACCTCGGAGGGAATTTGATAGGCCGAAATGGCTTCCGCCTTCTCTGCCAAAACCACATATAGAAGCAGATCTCGAAGGTATACTACACACTCTCGGGCTATTTGCTGCGCTTCTTTACCCTGCTCCAAGGCGGTATTCAATAAGCTGATTATTTGGCCGGCATCATTAGCCTGCATGGCATCAACTAATTGGGTCATAAAAAGATCATCAACTAAGCCTAATACATCCAAAACGTGTTCTTTGTTGATTACTAAACCCTGGTAAGAATATATCTGATCCAAGATGCTTAAGGCATCTCTTAGGCCCCCATTTGATCGACGAGCTATAAGGGCTAGTGCTTCCGGACTGATCTGAATTTGATTGGCCTGGGCTACTTGCTCCAGTCGTTGGCTTATCTCAGCCAAAGTGATCCTGCGAAATTGGTAGGTTTGACAGCGGGATATTATAGTCGCTGGTATTTTTTGTAATTCAGTGGTAGCCAGAATGAAAACAACTGACTCCGGAGGCTCTTCCAAGGTTTTAAGTAAGGCATTAAATGCTTCAGTAGTCAGCATATGTACTTCATCAATAATATACACTTTTTTGCTTCCCTGAGCAGGCATTATTCTAACTTTTTCCCTAAGTTCCCGTATCTCATCAATGCCTCGGTTGGAGGCAGCATCAATTTCTACCACATCCATAAAATTTCCCTGGTTAATATCCCGGCAGGAACTGCATTTATTGCAGGGTTCCCCTGCTGCTGGTTCGAGACAGTTAACTGCTTTGGCAATTATTTTAGCAACACTGGTTTTGCCCGTTCCCCTGGGTCCTGAGAACAAATAGGCATGGGTCAGCCGGCCTTGTGCTATGGCATTTCGCAAAGCAGTCACGGTTTGTTCCTGCCCCACTACATCTCTAAATATTTGTGGTCTCCATGCTCGGTATAATGCCAAATATGCCATATCGAACTTCCTTTCTCTTAATAAAGCACTTATTATCTTATTCCGGTTGGTGAAAAGCTTTTCCTGCCTAATTATTCAATAATGAATGGTTGTTTTATCTTTGGCCTAGTAGCTTGGAGGTTCCTGGCTCTGGACAGCCAAGGTTCTTATAGAGGAGGGGGCCCCAAATGAAAAATAGCAGCTATATCTAGTACACCTGCCTATCCTCTATTTATAATATATTGCCGTGCACCTGGCTTCGAATATACCTTCCAAGCGTTACCTAAACAGTTAACTCCACCCAGGCTCCCCTTCGTCACATAAGATGGATCCCTTAGTGCTGCTTCCTTCCGGATCTGACACGGTTCGAGATGTCTCATTGCGAAGGACCCAAGCATCAACGCCACTTATTTAAGCCAGACCTTACAAAGTATACCCTCAGCGCAGGAATTCGACCCTGCTGCAGCGGGTTGCAGGTTACAAGGCACCGCTAATTCCCCGTCTAGCACGGCAATTATAATGTCTCGGTAATATATTTTACTATCACTAGGCTTCCTTTCAAGTCATTTTAACATGCCTAGAGGGCAATTTTAACACGAAAATGAGATATTCGCAAATGAATAATCTGGTTAGTCCGGCCTCAAGACATAAGGATTTAAAATAGTTTTTCCAGTTCGATAACTCCGTCTCCAGAACTCTTATGAGCAAATCCTATGTTTTTTAGTACCCGAATCACGGATCGATTTTCGGCCAGGACGGAGGCCGTAAAGCTTAGTAGTCCGTTTTTTTGGGCCAGGTAAGATAGATGAGCCAGCAATACCGAAGCTATACCATTGTTCTGATAATTATCACTGGTGGCTAAACTGACTTCAGCTGAATAATCAGCATCATCGATAAAGTATTGTCCCAGACCCACTACCTGCTCATGGTCTTCTTCCTGAATTATGGCCAAAATCGAGACTCCTTTGGCATTATCCACGGTAATAGTATCTTGCACGCTTTCGTAGGGAACATAAGCCCGGGGGGTAAAAAACCTTAAGTAAAGACTTTTATCGGAAAGGGAATTAAAAAAATCCTTGACCCGAGTTTCATCGCTGATTCTGATGGGTCTTAACAGTATCTCCAAACCGGTTTTGGTGGTTCGGTGAGCTTCATATTCTTCCATGTACTTCCCTCTTGGCCCGGGGACGAACTTCTGATCTTTATCGATCAGGTTTAGATTTTTGGCTTCCTCAATGAGCCAAGGCCTAAACTTGGGATGGGCAATGGCTATTAATTCCATGGCTCGCTCCCGCAAGTTCTTGCCTTGCAGGAAGGCTATTCCGTATTCCGTTACTACATATTGCACATCACCCCTATGCAGACTTACCCCAGAGCCTTCCAATAAAGTTGGTACTATTTTGGATACCTGTCCATTCCGGGCGGTGGACTGCATAGCTATTATTATTTTTCCTTGCTTCGCCAGCAGGGTTGCCCGGATAAAATTAGCAAAACCACTTATGCCGCTATAAAATACATTGCCCAGGGTTTCAGCTGAAGCTTGCCCGGTCAAGTCAATCTGCATAACCGTATTAATGGCAGTCATATTATCATGTTGAGCAATAATCCAGAGATTATCCACATAATCAATTCTTCTAAGCTCAACCGACGGATTATTATTGACAAAGTCATAGGTAGCTTGACTGCCCAAACAATAAGTTCCGATGGTTTTCCCTTTGTTTATACTCTTTTTGCTATTATCAATAACCCCTTTTTTCATCAATTCAACGATGGCATCACTTATTAGATCAGTATGTACCCCCAGCTGTTTTTTATGGCCCAAGCAGGATAAAACCCCCATTGGAATATGTCCATAACCTATTTGGATAGTATCCCCATTCCGAACCAGACTAGCCACATACCGGCCAATCTGGTTTGCTATCTCCCCCTCTTTATTAAAATCGTACTCGGGTAAAGGTTCATTATAAGGTATGATATAATCTATGTCTTTTATATGAACAAAACCATCTCCATGAACCCTGGGCATATGGGCATTAACTTGGGCAATAATCAGACCTGCATTCTCTACTGCCGCCTTAGTAATATCTACGCCAACCCCTAAATTAAAATAGCCATGCTCATCGGGTAAAGAGACCTGAATCAGAGCTATATCAATGGGAAAAGCTTTACGATCGAACAAATCCGGTATCCTGGAGGTGAAAACTGGAGTATAATCAGCATTACCTTTATTTACCGCATCTCTATTGGGATCTCCAATGAAAAAGGATTTGATCCTAAAATTCCGTTTATACTTCTCAAAAAAAACATCAGTGTCATCCTGCAGGGTCCATACATGATAGATGTCAACATCAAAGAAAGCCAGGGGATTATGGTTCAAGTACTCCATCAACGATCTGACCAAATGTTTGGGTTCACCAGCTGCGGTCCCAATAAATATCTTATTTCCCCGTTGAATATGCCTGAATGCTTTTTCTTCTGAGGTAAACTTTTCCGGATATGTAGTTTTTAGATCATCCATTATGCTGCCTATTTTCCCGCAGTTCATTCTGAATCACCCCTTAAGACTATTCTTTTACTAATCATACCACAATATCCAAAGCCCTATGAAAATCATGGGAACTCAGGTACAAGACCTTGGCGTTCTAAACATTTTATATCGGAGAGGACAGGAGTCCCAAGTATTTCTCCGGGTTGCCCTCCTGCCATTTGTAAATATCAAAAAGGGGTTTCAATACAATGTCTGAAACCCCTGGTAATTTGGCATTGGCACCTTCGGGCACGCTGATATTCACTTCGTTCATAATTATAGTGGCGGAGAGGGCGGGATTCGAACCCGCGAGAGAGCTATTAACCCCCTACTCGATTTCCAATCGAGCGCCTTCAGCCGAACTCAGCCACCTCTCCATTAAAATATGCAGTTTTATTTATCTTGATATTGCTTGTTTGCTGGCACCCTTCGGGCACGCTGATATTCACTTCGTTCATAATTAAGGTGGCACCCTTCGGGCACGCTGATATTCACTTCGTTCATAATTAAGGTGGCGGAGAGAGTGAGATTCGAACTCACGAGGCGGGGATTAGCCGCCTACTCGATTTCGAGTCGAGCGCCTTCGGCCAGCTCGGCCATCTCTCCTCAAATTATGGAAAAATACTTTTAATACTTGGGAAGACTCTTCCCGCAATACTCCCTCTTTAACCTGAACCTGATGATTTAGGGCGGGAGTTCTCACAATATCTAATACTGTTCCAGCCGCTCCTGCTTTAGGATCTCGAACCGCATATACCAGCCTGCCCAACCGGGCATTCACCATAGCACCGGCACACATGGGACAAGGCTCCAAGGTAGTATATAAGGCGGCCTCGCTTAAACGCCAACTCCCTATATATTCCGCAGCCTGTTGCAAAGCTAATAATTCCGCATGAGCAGTAGCATCTTGGCGCAACTCTTTCTCATTACCAGCTCGAGCAATTATTTTTCCCTCAACAACTACCACGGCCCCCACTGGAATCTCACCCTTTTCTCCAGCTTGGTAAGCTAATTCCAGTGCCGCTTGCATATATTCTTCATCCCTCTTAATGGGAATCACCACCATATGGTGCGCCCGAAGGGACTCGAACCCCTGGCACACGGTTTAGGAAACCGTTGCTCTATCCACCTGAGCTACGGGCGCTTACTTTTGCTTGGAACGGGATTATTAGCCTATTCGATTAAAATGGGAAAACCCCAGTTTTCCCTTCACTAACCTTCTCGCTTGAGAGTTTATTGTATTAAATGGCGCGCCCTGAGGGATTCGAACCCCCGACCTCCAGGTTCGTAGCCTGTCACTCTATCCAGCTGAGCTACGGGCGCTTATTGATCCATTTATGCATCCAAACCCATCTGTTTGGGTTTTGCTTTATTATTGCAATATGGCGGAGAGAGAGGGATTCGAACCCTCGAAGCAGGTATTAGCCGCTTACTCGCTTAGCAGGCGAGCGCCTTCAGCCGACTCGGCCATCTCTCCGTAACTATCTACTATAATGGCGGAGGAGGTGGGATTCGAACCCACGGAACCCGCAAAGGTTCAACGGTTTTCAAGACCGCCTCCTTCAACCGCTCGGACACCCCTCCATCGCGAAGGATGCATTTTTGAGATTCAATGCAAATGAAAGTATAGCATACGCCAATTTTTATGTCAATAAACAAAGTCGTGGTTTTTGGCCCCTGCAGGACCTTCAGGCCTAATGATTAATAGTTGTCAGCCCTGCCATGTAAGGCCGCAAGACCTCGGGAACCAGCACGGAGCCATCTTCCTGCTGATAGTTTTCCAATATGGCGGCTACAGTTCTTCCTACCGCCACTCCTGAGCCATTTAAGGTATGAGCAAATTGGGGCTTGGCTTTGAGGGCCGGCCGATACCTAATGTTGGCCCGGCGAGCCTGAAAATCCTCGCAATTGGAACAGCTGGATATTTCCTTGTACTCATTATAGCTGGGCATCCAGACTTCCAGATCATAGGTTTTAGCTGCAGAAAATCCCATATCACCACTACTTAATAGCATTACTCGATAAGGCAGCCCTAAAAGCTGCAGTACTTTTTCCGCATCCCGAGTCAGCTTTTCCAGCTCCTCATAAGAACTCTGTTGTTCGACTATTTTTACCAACTCTACCTTATTGAATTGGTGCTGTCTGATAACCCCTCGGGTATCCCGCCCATGAGAGCCGGCTTCGGCCCGGAAACAGGGGGTATATGCAGTCAGATATATAGGCAGCTGGCCTGGCTCTATTATCTCTTCCCGATACAAGTTGGTTAAAGGAACTTCGGCGGTAGGAACCAGATACATTTCCTTACCTTCCAACTTAAACATATCCTCAGCAAATTTGGGCAGCTGGCCGGTTCCCTGCATACAATCAGCACTTACCATAAACGGCGGCAATATTTCACGGTAGCCATGTTCCCTCGTATGCATATCCAGGTAAAAGTTTATTACCGCTCTTTCCAACAAGGCTCCAGCACCTTTATAAACGGTAAATCTGGCTCCCGATAGTTTGGCCGCCCGTTCAAAGTCCAGAATATCCAAATTCACCCCGATATCCCAGTGGGCCAAGGGCTCAAACTCAAATAGGCGTGGATCACCCCAGCGCCTGATTTCCATATTGCTGGCTTCGTCTTCCCCTACTGGTACTGATGAATGGGGCAGGTTGGGAATATTTAGTAATATGTTTTCAATTTTGGCCTCCGTCTCTTTTAAGCGATCATCCAGAACTTTTATCTCCTGTCCGATCTGCCGGACTCGCTCCATTAATTCTGCAGGCTCTAGTCCCTCTTTTTTCTTCCGCCCCACCTCTTGGGAAGCTGAATTGCGGAAACTTTTTAATTCTTCCACTTGGCCCAGAACTTTCCGCCGCTCTTCGTCTAAGCTGAGAAATCCATCCAGTACTCCAGCGATTCCCCTTTTGGCTAATTGCTCCTTGATGATCTCGGGATTGGCTCTGATCTGTTTGGCATCTAACAAGTTAATCCCTCCTCTGCTGGCCTTGCTTAATGCTAGTCTATTTAACTTATGGTAGCTGGGCCTAAAAATACAGTAATTTGGGCCTGGCTGTTATCCCTTCCAGTTTTCCCAGTTTTACCAGCACCTCTTCTGCCACTTTGTTATCCACATTAATCAACATAATAGAAATATCCCCTTTGGTTTTACGGGCCACTTTCATAGAAGCAATATTTACTCCATGATCTCCCAGAGCAGTGGCAAAAGGACCAATAATGCGGGGACGATCTTCATTTTCCACCAGCAGAATGAAGCCTTCCAGGTTGTTTTCGGTTTCATAATCATTAATTTCTACCAGCAAGGGCTGCCGAGCCCGGGACAGTGTTCCTACCAGGGTAAGATTGAATTGGTGGTTAAACACCCGGGCCTCTATGGTGTTTTTATATCTTCTGCTGCTGGTCTCTTCCTTGCGCTCAAAAACCTTTATTCCTCTTTCTTCCGCTATCAATTTAGCATTCACGTAGTTGACCTTGTCTTCCATTACCGGGTGCAATAATCCTTTCAAGAAAGCCACGGTCAGCATCTGGGTCTCATTGCGGGTCATTGGTCCACTATAGGTTAGTTCCACCCGACTAATGGGGTTGCGGGTCAATTGATAATAGACACTGCCCATTTTTTCCGACAACATAATATATGGTTTAAGGTATTCCAACTCTTCTCCCAGCATAGTGGGCAAATTAACCACATTGGGTACTATTTCACCCCTTAAAGCCATTATTACCTGTTCGGCAATGTTTTCCCCCACGCGCTTTTGGGCCTCAAAGGTATCAGCTCCCAGATGGGGCGTTACCACCACATTATTGTATTGGAATAATGGGTTGTCTCGGGCTGGCTCTATTTCAAACACATCCAATCCAGCGGAACCAATTTTACCCGATTCAAGTCCTTTTAATATGGCCTCCTCTTTGATTATTCCTCCCCGGGCACAGTTAACCAGCCTCACTCCATCTTTAGCCAGCTCCAGGATCTTCTCATCCAACATATGCATGGTTTCTTCATTGCGCGGAGTATGGACCGATATGAAATCTGCTTCTTTAATCAATTCCTCCAAGGTGTTTTTCTTCTCTGCCCCATAACGCTCAAATCTCTCCTCAGATATATAGGGGTCATAAGCTATAACTTTCATATTAAAAGCCTTTAGCCGGGTGGCCACCATGGAGCCGATTCTTCCCAATCCCACTATTCCCACGGTTTTTCCATAAAGTTCTACACCTCTAAAGGGCTTGCGGTCCCAGGTACCTCCTTTTAGGAAGGTATTGGCCCAGGCAGTATTCCTAATGGAAGAAAGCAAAAGGCTTATGGTCTGTTCCGCGGCTGAAATGGTGTTGCTATCCGGGGTATTGGCCACAATCACTCCATAACGGGTACATACCTCCACATCGATGTTATCAATCCCATTACCTGCTCGACCTACCACTTTCAAACGACTGCCCTTTTCGATCAATTCTTTGTTAACTTTAGTTACACTTCTTACAATAAGGGCATCATATTGATCTATGATCTCCAATAATTCTTCTCTGGATATGCCATCTCGATTATGGACTTCCAGTTCCTTTTCCAAAAGGGCCAGACCTTCCTCAGCTATCTTTTCTGTTACTAATACCTTTTTTAAGTTTTCCACCTCTTATACTCCTTTCTATTTATCTTGAGCTGCTAGGATAGATTTCTGTGCCTGGTTAACGCCTGCTCCCAACTCAACTTTAAAGCCACTTTCCAGCAGGGTAATCTCCAGAGCGGCAATTACCGCCAAGAGATCCAGTTCTCTTACATAACCCAGATGTCCAATCCTAAACATGACATCGTCTAATTCCTGTTGTCCTCCGGCTACCGCAATATTAAAGCGGTTCAGCATTCGGCTGCGAATCTGGTTGGCTCCAGTCCTTCCTGGTGCTAACACTGCCGTTACAGCATTAGAGGCTTCTTCATCTGCCGCCAGCAACTCCAGGCTCATAGCTTTAATGGCCGTTCTGACCAGGTCCCGGTACCGACGATGCCGGGTAATTATATGATCTAATCCCTCTTCCAGCATCATGGACAGGGCCTCCTGCAGTCCATAAAATAGGGAAATTGCCGGTGTAAAGGCAGTTTGTCCTATTTCCAAATAATTTAACCCTGCCGTAACATCCCAGTAAAATCTGGTGTTGGTATTCTGGTGATGGATCTTTAAAGCCCGGTCATTAAAGGCCATAAAACCCAATCCAGGCGGAATCATAAAGGCCTTTTGCGAGCCACTTAAGGCTACATCAACTCCCCAGGCGTCCATCTGGAACTCCAGGGCTCCCAGTCCGCTGACACAGTCCACCATCAATAAGGCCGGGTGATCTTGCATAGCTTCTTTGATGGCTTTGATATCATTATAAGTCCCGGTAGAGGTCTCATTGTGAGTGACCACTACCGCTTTGATCCTTTTTTCTTGGTCCTTTTGTATTGCTTCGCGAACCCGGTTGGGATCTGCCCCTTGCCCCCACTTAAAGCTGATCTTTTCCACCTGGGCTCCAAAATTCTTGGCAATTGTAGCGAATCTATCCCCGAAAACCCCGATAGATATGGCCAGGACTTTATCCCCGGGAGATATAAAATTCACTATCGAAGCTTCCAGGACCCCGGTACCGGATGAGGGATAAATCAATAGGTTTTGATCCGTACCATAGACGCTTTTGACTCCCCGGGTCACTTCCAGTAGTATCTCCTTGAATTCAGGCCCTCGGTGGTTGATCATGGGCCGATTCATGGCCTGCAGTACCCGCTCTGGAATAGGAGTGGGCCCTGGAAGCAGTAAATACTGTTGTCCTATCATGTATATGCCTCCTTGGGTTATAAATAAGGTATTTTAGATATAAAAAACCTCTCGCCCTAATAGGGACGAGAGGTATATCCCGCGTTGCCACCCTTATTGGTGTTAATAAAACACCCGCTCAACTGCTGGTAACGGTAGCACCGATCTGCTTTCACAGACTGCCTCCAGGGTGGATTCAATACCTCAGCAGACAGGCTCACACCATCCGCCTGCTCTCTTAACTGCCTTAAAGTATTTACTACTCCCCTTCATCGCCGACTCACTATTAAAGATTGCTGTTAATTATATTATATTATTCCTCCCTTGACAAGGACTGAGCTCTTATTCATAGCTGTAGTCCGGGCCAACTTATCTAGCTAAAGAAAACTGGCCTTGGCCAGTTCAGCTATTCCAGTATTTCATAACTGCTTACCATTACCGGAGCCTTAAGATTATCCAGGACCCGCTCCAGCAACACCCCTTCCCGGTGGGGGTAATTATAGCCATAACTGGCTCTTATGGCCAGGGATATAAATTGCACTGCTCTATCCAAAGCAATAGGAAGGCTGTCGCCCTGCAGCATGCTTCCCACTATAACACTGGTAAAGGCATCCCCGGTGCCGGGAAAAAAGGCTGGGATATAATCACATTTTACTTTCCAAAATCGGCCATCTTCACTATCAAAAGCCATTACATCCGTATTGCGCCGACCTGGGATATCGGGCACACTAGTAATTATTACTGTTTTTGGTCCCATTCGGGCCAAACGACACAGCCAATCTTTGGCCTCCCTTTCGCTGATGTGTTCCCGATACTCCTCTTCTAATAAAAAAGCTGCTTCAGTAAAATTAGGGGTTATGATATCAGCTGGTCTAATAAAAGTCCGCATTTTTTCAACCATTTCCATCGTCATGGTGTCATATAGTTGTCCATTATCGCCCATAACCGGGTCAATTACAATCAAAGGCTGATTTTGCTTAAAATCCAGATGAAACTGGCTAATAATATCGATCTGTTGAGGTGACCCCAGAAACCCGCTGTAAATACAATCAAAGGATATACCCAGCGTTTTCCAGTGCTCCAGGTAAGCCGGCAGGTGTTCACTCAGATCGATAAACTTGTAGCCGGTAAAGCCTCCGGTATGAGTGGACAATATGGCCGTGGGAACAGGACAAACCTGAATCCCCATGGCTGATATTATAGGTATAATGGCCGATAATGAAGATCGGCCAAATCCAGACAGATCATGTATTGCGGCTACTTTTTTCACCGGGGTTTCCATGATATTTACCTTCCCTTTATTATTCTTCTTTCTCTGCTTTAAACCGTGCTAATCCTACGATTTTATCATTAGCAGAGAGTTTAATTAAGAGTACTCCCCGGGAATACCTTTTTTGTACTGATATATCCTCTACCAGCAGCCTTATCACATGCCCTTCTCCGGTCAGGATAACCAGCTCTTCGTCTTCGGTTACTACTTTAAATGCTACCAAGGGACCATTTTTCTCGGTTACATCAATGGTCTTTAATCCTTTTCCTCCCCGGTTTTGTTCCTTGAATTCCTCCAAAGGGGTCCTCTTTCCATAACCTTTTTCGCTGACCAGCAGTACTTCGCCTTCCTCCCGATATTTATCAATACCAACCACAAAATCTCCCGGGGCTAAGCGAATCCCTCTTACTCCAGCAGCCGTTCGGCCCATGGGTCTTACCTGCTTTTCATCAAAGGTTATCGAATACCCATAGGAACTGGCAATCATTATCCGATCTCCACTCTCCACTCTTCTAACTCCTACCAGTTCATCGTTTTCATGGAGGTTCACCGCAATTAAACCATTCTTGCGAATGTTGGCAAATGCTGATAGAGGTACTTTTTTGGTTGTTCCCTGTTTGGTAACCATAATCAGGTGTTTGGAATCATCCAAAACCCGAGCTGCCACCAGAGTAGTAACCAGCTCTCCCGGCCTCAATTCTATCAGATTGATGATGGGAAGGCCTTTAGCCTGGCGGGTTGATTCCGGAATCTTATAGGCTTTCATGGTAAATACCCGACCTTGATTGGTAAAGAAAAGCAGGTTAGCCAGTACACTGGTAACCACCACACTATCAGCCGCATCTTCGGCCCGGATTTTACTGGCGATTACCCCCTTGCCGCCCCGACGCTGTGATTTATAGGTATCCAGGGGCTGTCTTTTCACATATCCTCTATTACTCAAGGTAATCATTACTTCATGATCTTCGATAAAGTCTTCTATGTCGCTATCGGAATCATCCGGCGCTATTTGGGTTCTTCTTATATCTCCATAACGTTTTTTGATATCAGCCAAATCTTCTTTAATAATGGCCATAACCCTTTCCGGCCGGGCCAAAATATCCAGATACTCCTCAATTCGAGCCAATAGTTCTTTATATTCTGCTTCCAAGCGGCTTCTTTCCAAGCCGGTTAGTTGAACCAATCGCATATCCAAAATGGCATTAGCTTGTTTCTCGGTAAGAGCAAATCTGCTAATTAGCGCTTTCCTGGCAGTTTCCCGGTCTTTGCTGCTTCTGATCAACTGAACTATTTCGTCCAGGTTGTCAATGGCTATTCTCAAGCCCTCTACTATATGCAAGCGCTCCCGGGCAATCCTCAAATCATATTCTGTTGCTCTTCTGATTACTTCCTGCCGGTGTTCCAGATAATTATCCAATATTTCTCTCAGGCTTAAAGTTCGGGGTTGCCCCTTGACCAGGCCCAACATAATGATGCCGAAACTGTCCTGCATCTGGGTGTGTTTAAACAGCTTGTTGACCACTACATTAACGTTGGTATCTTTTTTTACTTCAATAACAACCCTAATGCCCTTGCGATTGGACTCATCTCTTAAATCGACTATGCCCTCAATTTTTTTGTCCCGGGCCAGTTGGGCAATTTTTTCCACCAGCCGGGCCTTATTTACCTGGTAGGGAAGTTCTGTTACTACTATGGCGCTTTTTCCATTTTTTCTCTCTTCAATCTCGTATTTGGCCCGTATTTTGATGCTGCCGCGCCCAGTTTTATAAGCCTTGTGAATCCCTTCGCTGCCCATAATTATTCCCGCAGTGGGAAAATCTGGGCCGGGTAAGACCTGCATTAATTCATCCAGATCTACCTGAGGGTTGTCTATCAGTAAATTAAGTGCATCTGCCACTTCTCCCAAATTATGCGGAGGTATGTTGGTGGCCATTCCTACTGCTATGCCTGATGATCCATTTATTAAAAGATTGGGGATTCGGGCCGGCAAAACCACGGGCTCCTGTCGGCTATCGTCATAATTGGATCTCCAGTCTATGGTGTCTTTGTCGATATCCTTCAATAATTCGGAGGCAATTCTGGCCATCCGGCTTTCGGTATATCTCATGGCGGCGGCAGAGTCACCGTCTATGGAACCAAAATTGCCATGTCCATCCACTAAGGGATAGCGCATGGAAAAATCCTGGGCCATTTTTACCATGGTTTGATATATAGCCGCATCTCCATGGGGGTGATATTTCCCCATTACTTCTCCCACTATAGTGGCTGATTTTCTATGGGGTTTATCATGGGTCATGCTCTGATCATATAAAGCGTACAGTATGCGCCGATGCACCGGTTTTAAACCATCCCGGAAATCAGGGATAGCCCGAGATACTATAACGCTCATGGAGTATTCTAAGAAAGATTTCTTAACTTCTTTTTCTATATCAATCGGTATAATTTTTTCAAACAAGTTTTTTTCTCCCACTTTAACTCACCCCTAAATATCCAGGTTGATAACATACACTGCATTGGCTTGAATGAATTCTTTCCTGGCCTGAACATTCTCTCCCATTAAGTCCGAAAATATCGCATCAGCTCTAATGGCATCGTCTATATTTACCTGCAAAATGGTTCTATTATCGGGATCCATGGTAGTTTCCCAGAGCTGTTCGGCATCCATTTCCCCCAGACCCTTGTATCGCTGGACGGTCCATTTCTGCTTGCTTTCCTTAAGGAATTTATTCATTTCTTCTTCATTATGAAAATAATGTATTTCATTGCCCCGTTTGAGGCCGAACAATGGAGGTTGGGCAATATATACATAGCCTTCTTCGATTAACTGCCGCATATAGCGGTAGAAAAAAGTTAGTAAGAGGATTCGAATATGCGAGCCATCTACATCGGCATCAGTCATGATAAAAAGCTTATGGTAGCGAGCTTTCTTAATATCAAAATCCTCATCAATACCAGTTCCAATGGCGGTTATTAAAGCCTTAATCTCTTCGTTGGACAATACCCGATCCAGCCTGGCCTTTTGGACATTGAGAATTTTCCCCCGTAACGGCAGTATTGCCTGATAATTTCTATCTCGGCCTTGCTTGGCTGAGCCGCCGGCCGAATCCCCTTCTACTATGTACAATTCACATAATTCGGCCTCTTTACTGCTGCAGTCAGCTAGTTTACCAGGTAAGCTGGTTGACTCTAAAGCACTCTTTCTTCTGGTCAATTCCCGGGCCTTGCGAGCCGCTTCCCGAGCCCGGCGGGCGGAAATGGCTTTATCGAGAATCTTCCTGGCTATTACCGGATTCTCATTAAGATAGTCTTCCACGTTTTCGAAAACAGCACTTTCCACGATTGTCCTAATAAAAGTATTCCCTAGTTTAGTCTTGGTCTGTCCTTCAAACTGCGGATCTTTGACCAGAACTGATACTATGGCAACTATACCTTCCCTAATATCTTCCCCGGATAAATTATTATCACTTTCCTTTAAAAAGTTGTTTCTGCGGGCGAAGTCATTGATAACTCGGGTCAGACCATTCTTAAACCCAATTTCATGGGTTCCTCCCTCCTGGGTTCTAATGTTATTGGCATATGAATATAGACTTTCATTATATCCATTATTATACTGAATTACCACATTTACTATTGCATCGTCTTTTTGGCTTTCAAAATAAATAGGTTTTTCATTAATTACTTCTTTTTTCTTGTTTATATAAGATACGAAATCTTTTAATCCGTTATCATAACAAAAATCACTTGCTGGTGATCCCTCTTCTCTCTGGTCCCAGCTGCTTATCCTTAAGCCTTTATTAAGAAAAGACAGCTCGCGCAAGCGTTGTTCGATAATTTCTTTTTCAAAAACTGTAATTTCAAATATATCGGGGTCAGGTAAAAAATGTATTTCAGTGCCCGTTTGATCGGTAATTCCGCATTTTTCCACTTGCCCCAAAGGCTGTCCCGCTTGATAACTTTGCTTATATACATACCCGTCTTTTTTGACGGTAATCGACAGCCTGCTGGAGAGGGCATTTACTACCGAAAGGCCTACTCCATGCAATCCCCCTGATATATTATATCCACTACCACCAAATTTCCCGCCTGAGTGCAGGGTGGTCATTATTACTTCCAGGGCTGGAATTCCCATCTGGGGGTGAATGTCTACTGGAATACCCCTTCCATTATCACACACCGATACACTGTTATCAGTATGGATAATAACCTGAATATGGTTGCAAAAGCCACCTACTGCTTCATCAATACTATTGTCCAAAATTTCGAATACCAAATGATGAAGACCCTTGGGCCCGGTAGTTCCTATATACATTCCTGGTCTTTTTCTAACTGCTTCCAGACCTTCCAAAACTTGAATATCTGATGCACTATATCCATTTAAGGGATGTTCCAAGTTTTAAACCTCCTTATAGTGATTAAAAGCTCTTTTAAATAAAGTTATCGAGGAGATGGGAGACAGGTAAACCCTATCATCAGCAACGACAACTGCCTTTTCTTTGCCATTATTACTGATATGGGTCAGCTTCTTCTCCAAGCGGGCAATTTCGACAATCTCCTGCACATCCTCAGAAACCGGTGCTACATAATTAAGCACAGCTATAATTTTTTCTCCGGCTATAATAAAGTTATTCCCCAGATGAACATACATAAAGCTATCTTCCTCCATATTTCTTTATTTTAAAACCGTCCAACCAGGACTTATTTGATAAGACCCCAACTAAGAACGGTTCATGCTGGGGGTCCATTCATGATAGTTGACCTGCTCTAACTCGGGTAATTCTCCCTTGATAAGGATAAATCATGTCGTTTACTACTGAAGTCAGTATACTCTGATATTCGGCCTGATTTATATATTGCAGTAAACTATCTTTTCTAGGGTCATCAAACTCAGCCAGTACTTCGTCCAATAATAAAAGTGGGTAAAACCCAATTGTTTCTTTAAAAGCTAAAACCTGAGATATTTTTAAACTCACGGCAATGTTTCTCTGCTGACCCTGAGAGGCGAAAAGGCGAGCAGGCTGGTTTTGCAGGTAAATGTTAATATCATCCAAATGTGGGCCTACTAGTGTACTTTTTCTTCTCAACTCATTTTCCCGGTTCTCTTCCAAGTGTTTTATTAGATTATCATTAAGTGTTAAATAATTGACCTTCTCTTCTTGCAAGGGGAAAGATAAGGCATACTTTATTTTTATCTCTTCCCCTTCCTGATTAAGTTTAATATAAGTCTGAGAACAAAGCTTATCCAACAGGTTGACCAGTTTGATCCGGTTGCTGATTATTTTGGCAGAGTATTCCGCAAATAACTCGCTTAGCAATCGGTATGACTTAGTGTTAGCTTCATTCTTTCTTAAAGCATCATTTCTTCTTCTTAATATTTTATAATAGTTTTCTAATAAAAGCCTGTAATCTACTGACACTTCTTTTAAAATATAATCGACATATTTTCTTCTTTGGGAGGGACTCCCTTTGACCAAATATAAATCGTCTGGAGTAAAATCAACCACTCGCAGACGATTGGGATTATTTTGGCTACTCTTTTTAGCATTAATCTTAAGCTGTTTTCCCCGTTCCAAATGGTATTCTATCTCAGTATTAATAGATCGACTATCTAGCGTGTGAGTTGCCTTAAGTTTATAATGATCTTTTCCGTGTTGTACTAATAAACGGTCATTGTTAGTACGAAAAGAACTGCCAGTAGCAAGCACAAATATGGCTTCAAGTATATTAGTTTTCCCCTGTGCATTATCTCCCATTAGAATATTCAATCCGGGTTCGGCCTTATATTCCAGCTCTTTGATATTTCTAAAATTGGAGATAATTATTTTTTGGAGTTTCAATCCTCAAATCCTACTCTCCTTTAATTACCCGAACGTAAGGGAACCAGTACGTAAAGATAATTATCATTATCAGGATTCTTAATTATAGCAGGTCCAATGGCTCCAGACAAATCTATCTGCAAATTTGGTCCTTCAGCCTGCATAATCTTGGCGATATCCAAAAAATAGTTGGTATTAAAGGCTATATTAAGCTCTTTTTCTCCATCTATCTGAATTTCTTCAATAATTTCTTCCAATTCTCCCATAATTTCTGAGAATGCCTTCACTAGCACTTCATTCTCGTTGAAATTCAGCTGCACATTCTGTATTTTTAATTTATCATCTGTAGGCATGGTTTTGGCTCGCTCCAAAGCATTCAGTATGCTATTACTATTGATTAAAACTTGGGAACTGGAGCTGGAGGGAATTACCTGCCGATAATTAGGATAAGTCCCTTCTATCAAACGAGACAGCAGAATAAAATTCTCTTTGTGGAAGATCACATTATTTTCACCAAAAGAGATGTTAACCTTCTCCTCATCTTCATTGAGAACTCGCAGGAGCTCATTTACGGTACGAAGCGGAATTATAAAATTAAGGGTTTCCTGGGCTTCTTTTATTTCATACGCATAGTAGGCCAATCTATGAGTATCAGATGCTACTATGCTTAATTGCTGGTCAGCCGATAAATCAAACAAAACTCCGGTAAAAACCGGTCTAAAATGATTAATGGCAGCAGCAAACGAGGTTTTGCGTAAGGCTTCTCTTAAAACCCCTTGGGGCAGTTCCATTTTCTTTTCCATTTTCTCTAAGGGCAAGTTAGGATACTCATAGTCCCGGTAAATGTTAATAAAGCCGGAAGAACGTCCGTAATTGATATTCAACTTGGAGGCCTCCTGGTTCAGTTCAATGGTAATCATTCCATCTGGCAACATTTTAATAAAATCATTGAAATAATGAGCATTGACTAAAACCTTACCTGGGGCCAATACTTCTGCCTCCTGGGTGGAGGCTACTATTCCGATATCCATATCAGTAGCGGTCATGGTTAATCCTTTTTCCGGGTTTGCCTGAATCAACATACCGGAAAGGATAGGAATGGCGTTCTTGTTGGAAGCAGCTCGATAAACCAAGCTGGAAAGCGAAGATAAATCTTTTTTTTCAATAACAAATTTCATCACTGATACCTCCGGAAAATCATATTTTAACTGGCAGTCTTTATTATTTATTATTTATTAACAGTTAGTAGTTGTAGTAGTAGTAGCGGTGGATATGTTGATATCCAGCCCAAATGTCGAAATATCAGCTAATAGAGACCTTTAACAAACTGTGCATAATTGCCCTTAATTAACTGGAGAAATGGGGATCAATTTTTTTGCTTAACTCGTTAATGAGCTGAGATACTTCCTGATCACTGATAAATTCTTTCTCAATTTTATCGTAGGCATGCATTACTGTAGTGTGATCTCGACCGCCAAATTGTTCACCGATCTGGGGATAGGAAGCATCAGTCAATTTACGACAGAGGTACATGGCTATCTGTCTGGGATAAGATATATGTTTATTCCTCTTTTTAGAAATCAATTCTCGTAAATCCAATTCATAATATGAAGAAACCTCTTTTTGAATGGATTCAATGGTAATCTTTTTCGGACTGGGGGGAGGAAGTATGTCTTTTAATGCCTCCATAACCGTATTCATGTTTAAAGGTTTATTACTAATGGTGGCATAGGCTACTAGACGGATTAAAGCACCCTCCAGTTCTCTAATATTGGAATCAATAGAATTGGCTATATAATCGAGAATATCATAAGGAACATTAAGGTTTTCCGATTGGGCTTTTTTTCTTAATATAGCTATTCTAGTTTCCAAATCTGGAGGCTGTATGTCGGTAATCAAACCCCATTCAAAACGGCTGCGCAAGCGATCTTCCAGGGTGGGTATACTGCGTGGAGGTCGATCACTGGAAATAACCAGCTGCTTGTTAGCTTCATGCAAGGTATTAAAAGTATGGAAAAATTCCTCCTGGGTTCTTTCTTTACCCGCCAAAAATTGAATATCATCTATCAAAAGCACATCCATGCTGCGGTAACGGTTTCTAAAACCAGGAGTATTATCATCCTTTATTGAGCTAATAAGATCGTTGGTGAATTTTTCCGAAGAAACATACAATACTGTATAATGGGGATATTTTCTAAGTATTTGATGTCCTATGGCCTGCATCAAATGAGTTTTGCCCAAACCTACCCCGCCATAAATGAATAATGGGTTATAGGCTTTGGAAGGGGATTCCGCTACTGCGTAACAAGCAGCATGAGCAAAGCGATTGCTGTTGCCCACCACGAAGGAATCAAAAGTATATTTCGTATTTAAAGAAGAGTTGGAGGAGCCATTATCCACAAAAGGTTCGGTGGTAAGTACCAGATTAATATCCCGATTAGTCAAGGTTCTGAATTTATCTTGAATACCATCAAGGTATCTGGATTCTATCCAGTCTTTAGTCAAGGTATTAGGCACTATTACATATACATTGTCGTTTTTCCTACTGTGAAACTTAACCATGGAAAACCAGATATCAAAGCTGGTAGGTTCGGTTTCTTCCCGCATAGCAGCCATGACTTTATTCCATATCAAAGCATAGTCTAATGACATTAAGGTGATCCTCCCTGTTGATAAGTGCAATAAATCTATTAAGCCCAGTTGAGTATTTGTGGATATCTGGATAAAATATCTATCAAGCGCAGGAATAATCTAATTTAGATATAAGTAAAAATATAGTATAATCATAACAGATTGGGTATAAATTTAGAAGTCACCAAGCCGGTAGAATTCTTGACATCTAGGGTAACATATAAATATAATTAGAAAGTGTTGATATAGAGGAGGATAGCAG